>JAJYQH010000211.1 GCA_021794705.1 Actinomycetes bacterium
TCACCGGCACGTTCCTCGCGCCGATCCTCCGGGGCCGCGAGGTGCCCGTGCGCGGCGCCGACCTGCTCACCCCGCCCGAGCCGGCGGACTCCGCACCGCCCGCCCGCGACGACGGCGGCGCTTCGGCGGTGCGACTGAAGAAGCCCGCTCGAGCCGCGAGCCCGCGGGTGGCGGCGGCGTCCCGCGGGGCGACCGGCACCAGGGTCCGCAAGCCGAAGGGATTCTGAGGGGCCCGCCAAGCTCAGCCCGACGCGGTGACGGTGAGGCGGCTGCTGGGGGAGCCGGGCATCGGTTCTCCTCGTGGGTGACGCCCAGGGCTCCATCATGCGACGCATCGGAGCAGCCGGAGGAGCGTCGGCGCTCGTGCCTACACTGGCCGACGTGGCCGACCCCTCGACGTACCGCCCGGCCCCGGGCACCATTCCCACCGACCCGGGCGTCTACCGGTTCAGCGACGCGCACGGGCAGGTCATCTACGTCGGCAAGGCGAAGAACCTGCGCCAGCGGCTCAACTCCTACTTCGCCGACCCGGCGTCCCTGCATTTCCGCACCCAGACGATGGTCCGCACCGCGGCGAAGGTCGAGTGGACCGTTGTCAGCAACGAGCTCGAGAGCCTGCAACTCGAGTACACGTGGATCCAGCAGTTCGACCCCCGGTTCAACGTCAAGTACCGCGACGACAAGTCCTATCCCTGGCTGTGCGTCACCTGGAGCGAGGAGTACCCGAGGGTCTTCGTCGGCCGCGGCTCCAAGCGGCGGGGGTGGCGCTACTTCGGCCCCTTCGGCCACGCCTGGGCGATCCGCGAGACCCTCGACACCGTCCTCAACGTGTTCCCCATGCGCTCCTGCAGCGCCGGGGTGTTCAACAGCGCCGCCGCGAGCGGCCGCCCGTGCCTGCTCGGGCACATCGGCAAGTGCGCGGCCCCCTGCGTCGGGCGGGTGGACGCCGAGGCGCACCGGGAGATCGTCGCCGACCTCTGCACCTTCTTCTCCGGCCACACCGGCCAGCTCACCCGCAAGCTCGAGCGGCAGATGCGGGTGGCGTCGGAGAACCTCGAGTACGAGCGGGCGGCCGTCCTGCGCGACGCCCTGGCCGCGCTCGCCCGGGTCGCCGAGAAGAACGCGGTCGTGCTCACCGACGCGACGGACGCCGACGTCATCGCCCTCGCCGAGGATCCGCTCGAGGTCGCCGTGCAGATCTTCCACGTCCGGTCGGGTCGCATCCGTGGCGAACGGGCCTGGATCGCCGACCGGGCCGACGACGCGACCACCGCCGAGCTCATCGAGTACTTCCTCCTCCAGTTGTACGGCGGCCCGGAGGAGGCCAGCGGGTTCGGCGTCCCCCGGGAGATCCTCGTGCCGGAGCTCCCGGCGTCCGGGGGCGTGCTGGGCGAGCTGCTCAGCGAGGTGCGCGGCAGCCGGGTCGACGTCCGCGTGCCGCGACGCGGTGACAAGGTGAGCCTCATGGAGACGGTGAGCCGCAACGCCGCCGAGGCGCTCGCCCAGCACAAGACGCGGCGGGCGAGCGACCTCACCACCCGGAACCGGGCCCTCGAGGAGATCCGGGACGCCCTCGGGCTCGAGACCGCCCCGCTGCGCATCGAGTGCTACGACATCTCCCACACCCAGGGCGCCGAGGTCGTGGGCTCGATGGTCGTCTTCGAGGACGGCCTGGCCCGCAAGTCCGAGTACCGGCGGTTCGTCATCCGCACCGTCGAGGGAAGCAACGACGTCGGGTCGATGCGCGAGGTGCTCACCCGGCGGTTCCGCCGACTGCTCGACGACCGGGCCGCGATGACCGGGGACGACGAGGGGCACGACACCCGGATCGACCCGGTGACGGGGGCGCCCCGCAAGTTCTCCTACGCCCCGGGCCTCGTCGTCGTCGACGGCGGGCCGCCGCAGGTGGCCGTGGCCGCCGAGGTGCTCGCCGACCTCGGGCTCGACCGCGACATCGCACTGTGCGGTCTGGCCAAACGGCTCGAGGAGGTGTGGCTGCCCGACCAGGAGCACCCGGTCATCCTGCCCCGGACGAGCGAGGGGCTCTACCTGCTGCAGCGGGTGCGCGACGAGGCCCACCGGTTCGCCATCACCCACCACCGCGGACGCCGGAGCCGGGCGATGGTCGAGAGCGTCCTCGACGAGGTTCCCGGGCTCGGCGAGGTGCGCCGCAAGGCGCTGCTCGCCCACTTCGGCTCGCTCCGCAAGCTCCGGGCCGCGACCTCCGACGAGATCGCCGCGGTGCCCGGCTTCGGGCCGGTGCTGGCCCGGGCCGTCGCCGACGCCCTCGCCGGACAACCGGCCGAGGAGGCGATCAACACCGCGACCGGCGAGGTGGTCGGCGCCTGATCGCGGCTCCCACTGAGCGGCACCGACGATAATGACCGGGTGAGCGCCGAAGAGATCCAGGTTCCCGCCAGCACCCCCGACCAGCCGACCGTGGTGGTGATCACCGGGATGTCGGGCGCCGGTCGCCGCACCGCCGCGCACGCCATGGAGGATCTCGGCTGGTACGTCGTCGACAACCTCCCGCCCGCCATGCTCCTCGGCCTCGTCGAGCTCGGCCGCAGCCACGGCATCGACCGGATCGCGGTCGTCGTCGACGTGCGCTCCCGGGCCCTGTTCGAGCAGTTGAGCTCGGTCTTCGCCGACCTCACCGCCCGACGGGTGAGCTACCAGGTGCTGTTCGTCGAGGCGGACGACGACAGCATCGTCCGGCGCCAGGAGTCGTCCCGGCGTCCGCTGCCCCTGCAGGGCGATGGTCGGCTGCTCGACGGCATCGCGCGGGAGCGCCACATGATGGCCCCGCTGCGCGCCTCGGCCGACCTCGTCATCGACACGACGAACCTCAACGTGCACCAGCTGGCCGCCCGGGTGGCCCACGCCTACGGGGGCGCCGCCACCGACGCGCTGCGGGTCACCGTGATGTCGTTCGGGTTCAAGAACGGCCTCCCGGTCGACGCCGACCTCGTCTTCGACGTACGGTTCCTGCCCAACCCGCACTGGGTGCCCGTGCTGCGCCCGATGACCGGCCTCTCCGAGGCGGTGCGCGACTACGTGCTGGGGCAGCCCGGAGCCGAGGAGTTCCAGGACGAGCTGGTGCGGCTGTTCAGCATCATGCGTCCCGGCTACATCCGGGAGTCGAAGCGCCAGGTGACCCTCGCCATCGGCTGCACGGGCGGCAAGCACCGGAGCACCGCGATGGCCGAGGAGCTGGGACGCCGGCTGCGCGAGCTCGGCGTGGCGGTGCAGGTGATGCACCGCGACCTCGGCCTGGAGTGACGGTGGCCCGACAGCACCCGGCGCCGCGTCGCCCCCGCCTCCCCGACCTTCCCCGCGTCACCGCGCTCGGCGGCGGACACGGGCTGCACGCCTCCCTGCAGGCGCTCCGGCGGATCACCGACGAGGTCACCGCGGTCGTGACCGTCGCCGACGACGGGGGCTCGTCCGGGCGGCTGCGCGAGGAGTTGAACTGCCTGCCGCCCGGCGATCTGCGGATGGCCCTCGCGGCCCTGTGCGGCGACGACCGTGAGGGACGGCTGTGGGCCGACGTCCTGCAGTCCCGGTTCGAGGGCGGCCAGAGCCTGCGGGGCCACCCCCTCGGCAACCTGCTGATCGTGGGGCTGTGGGAACGCCTCGGCGACCCGGTGGCCGGGCTGCGGATGATCGGGGAGCTGCTGCACCTGCGCGGCGAAGTGCTGCCGATGTGCGAGACCCCGCTGTCGATCGAGGCGGACGTCCTCGGACTCGACCCCGACGCCCCGGACGACGTGCGGACCCTGCGCGGCCAGGCGACCGTCGCCAAGACCCGGGGCGAGGTGTCGGGCGTCCGCCTCGTGCCCCCCGACCCCCCGGCCTGCCCGGACGCCGTCAGCGCGATCATGCGCTCCGACTACGTCGTGCTCGGCCCGGGCTCGTGGTTCACCTCGGTGATCCCGCACCTGCTCGTGCCCGAGCTCGCCCACGCCATCTGTTCGACCACGGCCCAGCGGATCCTCACCCTCAACATCGCCCCGGCCGACGAGACCGACGGCTTCACCGCCTCCCGGCACATCGAGCTGCTCGCCGAGCACGCGCCCGACCTCGTGCTCGACTGGGTGATCGCCGATCCGTCGTTCGCGGCCGGCGACCCCCACCTGTCCCAGTACGTCGCGAGCCTCGGGGCACGGCTCGTGCTCGCCGACGTCGCGATGCGCGACGGGTCGCCCCGGCACGACCCGCTACGCCTCGCGTCGGCCTACGCCCACGTCATGGACCTCGGCTGACGGAGTCTCCCACCGGGACTCTCTCCGCTGCGGTGTGGCACTATTCCCCAATGGCGATGACCGCTCAGCTCAAAACGGAACTGGCCACGATCCCAGTCACCCGGCTGTGCTGCCGACGTGCCGAGTTGTCGGCGATCCTCCGCATCGCCGGGTCGCTGCATCTGGCGGGCGGCCGGCTGGAGATCGAGACGGACCTCGACACCGCCGCGGTCGCCCGCCGGCTGCGCACCGCGATCAGCGAACTGTTCGGCTACGAGACGACCCTCACCGTGGTCAACGCGTCCGGGATCCGGCGCGCCTCCCGCTACCTCGTGCGGGTGGGCGCCGACGGGGAGGCGCTGGCCCGGCAGAGCGGGCTCATCGACGCGCACGGGCGCCCGGTCCGGGGGATGCCGGCGTCCGTGGTCGGGGCGGGGCGCTGCTGCCAGATCGCGGCCTGGCGGGGCGCCATCCTCGCCCGCGGGTCGCTCACCGAGCCCGGGCGTTCGATGTCGCTCGAAGTCACCTGCCCCAACAGCGAGACCTCGCTGGCGCTCGTCGGAGCCGCGAGGCGCCTCGACATCGCGGCCAAGTCGCGCGAGGTCCGCGGGGTCGAGCGGGTGGTGGTCCGGGACGGGGACAGCATCGGCGACCTGCTCACCCGGGTCGGTGCGCACGAGACCCGGATGGCGTGGGAGGAACGCCGGATGCGCCGGGAGGTGCGGGCGTCCGCGAACCGGCTGGCCAACTTCGACGACGCCAACCTGCGCCGCTCGGCCCAGGCCGCGGTGGCGGCGGCCGCCCGGGTGGAACGGGCCCTGGAGATCCTCGGCGACGACGTTCCCGACCACCTCCTGGCCGCGGGACGGCTGCGGCTGGAGCACCGCAACGCCAGCCTCGAGGAACTCGGCCAGCTGCACGAGCCGCCGCTCACCAAGGACGCCGTGGCCGGCCGCATCCGGCGTTTGCTCGCGACCGCAGACAAGCAGGCGGAGCACCTCGGCATCCCGACGACGGAGGCCGTTCTCGGTCCGGAGCTCGTCGACCGCGACTGACGCCCGCCGTTCCGCCGCCCCCGCGGGTGCCCACGTACTCGCCCCTTCAGTGACGCGCTCGTTAGGGGTTCGTTAGGATTGGCCTGTCCGAACAGCCTGGCACGGGCCACCGGCCCGGTCTCACCATCAGAGTTTGGCGAGGCACCAGCAAGTCGAAGGAGTCAACGTACACATGACCGTCAAGGTTGGCATCAACGGTTTCGGCCGCATCGGCCGCAACTACTTCCGCGCTCTGCTCTCGCAGAACGCCGATCTCGAGGTCGTTGCGGTCAACGACCTCACCGACAACAAGACGCTGGCACACCTGCTCAAGTACGACTCGATCCTCGGCCGTTTCCCCGGTGAGGTCACCTACGGCGAGGATTACATCACCGTCAACGGCAAGCAGATCAAGGTTCTCGCCGAGCGCGACCCCGCCAAGCTGCCGTGGGCCGACCTGGGCGTCGAGATCGTCATCGAGTCGACCGGGTTCTTCGTCGACGCCACCAAGGCCAAGGCGCACATCGACGCGGGCGCCAAGAAGGTGCTCATCTCCGCCCCGGCGAAGAACGAGGACATCACCATCGTCATGGGTGTCAATGACAACCTCTACGACAGCGCCACCCACAACATC
>JAJYQH010000087.1:0-3521 GCA_021794705.1 Actinomycetes bacterium
AGTTCCAGCGCGCTCGCCGCGATCGAGCGGGTGACCCGGCCATCGTGGTGCACCTGCGCGTAGTCGCGCACCCGGCGGAGCAGCCGGTTGGCGATGCGCGGAGTGCCCCGCGACCTTCCGGCGATCTCGGCCGCGGCCTCGGCATCGACCGCGACCCCGAGCACGGACGCCGAGCGGTGGACGATGTGCTCGAGCGCCTCGGGGCTGTAGAAGTCGAGCTGCGCGGTGAAACCGAACCGGTCGCGCAGCGGACCGGGCAGCAGGCCGGCCCGGGTGGTGGCGCCGACGAGGGTGAACGGCGGGATGTCGATGGGGATGGCGGTGGCGCCCGGTCCCTTGCCGACCACCACGTCGACCCGGAAGTCCTCCATCGCGAGGTAGAGCATCTCCTCGGCCGGGCGGGACATCCGGTGGATCTCGTCGAGGAAGAACACCTCGCCCTCGACGAGGCCGGAGAGGATGGCGGCGAGGTCGCCGGGGTGCTGGATCGCCGGCCCCGAGGAGATGCGCAGGGGGGCGCCCATCTCGTGGGCGATGATCATCGCGAGGGTGGTCTTGCCGAGCCCGGGCGGCCCGGACAGCAGGACGTGGTCGGAGGTCGCGCCGCGGTGCCGGGCGGCGGCGAGCACGAGGCCGAGCTGGTCGCTCACCCGCGGCTGACCCTCGAAGTCGGCGAGCAACGTCGGCCGCAGCGCGGCCTCGATGACGCGCTCCTCCGGCTCGGCGTGCGGGTCGACCGGGGAGTGATCCATCGCCACCGTCGTCACACCGTCCTCATCGGCGGGCCAGGCTCGCGAGGGCGGCGCGCATGAGCGTCGCGACGGTGGTGGCGGGGTCGTCGGCCATCGGGGCCACGGTGTCGCAGGCCTGCTCGGCCTCGCGGGCGCTCCACCCGAGTCCCTGCAGTCCCTCGCTCACCTGCTCGCGCCAGCCCGCAGCGCCGGCGGGCGAGGCGTGCCCGACGCCGGTGGACACCCCGAGCGCCGTCACCTTGTCCTTGAGCTCGATGACGAGCTTCTGCGCGCCCTTGCGGCCGATGCCGGGCACCCGGCACAGCGCCACGAGGTTCTCCTGGAGCACCGCGGTGCGGAAGTCGTCGGGACTGAGCACCGACACCAGCGCCTGCGCCAGCTTCGGCCCGACGCCGGACGCCGACTGGGCCAGTTCGAAGCAGTCGCGCTCGTCGGCGTCCGCGAACCCGTACAGGGTGAGGGAGTCCTCGCGCACGACGAGCGAGGTGTGCAGGGTGGTCGGCTGGTTGAGGCGCACGGACGCCGCCGTGCCGGGCGTGCAGAGGGCCCGGACGCCGAACCCGCCGACGTCGACGACGACGTAGGTGGCGCCCGCGGCGGTGACGACCCCGGTGACGTGGGAGATCATGCCGGACGTCCGATCCGGCGGGACTGCCCGGCGCGGGTGCCCACGGGGCGGGTGGCGCGTGCCGCGGCCACCCGGGCGGCGGCCTCGGCGTACCGGTTGACGGCGCCGCCGCGCCACACGTGGCAGATGGCCAGGGCGACGGCGTCCGCGGCGTCGGCGGGACTGGGCGGGGCATCGAGGTGCAGCACGCGGGCGACCATGTGCCCGACCTGCGCCTTGTCGGCCGTGCCGGAGCCGGTGATCGCGGCCTTGACCTCGGAGGGGGTGTGCAGCACCACCGGGAGCTTGCGCCGCGCGGCGGCCAGCATCGCCAGCCCGGCCGCCTGCGAGGTGCCGGTGACGCTGAGCAGGTTGTGCTTCGCGAAGACCCGCTCGACCGCCACGGCGTCGGGCCGGTACCGCTCGATCCACTCCTCGAGGCCCTCGGCGATGTGCAGCAGCCGCAGTTCGTGCGGCGCGTCGGGGGCGGTGCGCACGACGCCGGCGGCGACGAAGGCGAGCCGGTGCTCGGGCGACCCGTCGACCACGCCGATGCCGCAGCGGGTCAGCCCCGGGTCGACGCCCAACACACGCATGTCACCAACCCCTGCCCGAGTGCCGTGCGGCTCGCGCCGCGCTGTGCCGCGCCCGCCCGTCAGGCGAACACGTGTTCGGATTCTAGCGGCCCGGCCAGGCGTCGGGCCGCCGCACACGCCGTCGCCGGTCAGTCCTCGTCGGAATCCAGGGCGGCCTCGACGTCGGGGGTCAGCGACTCGTTGGAGAAGACGTTCTGCACGTCGTCGGAGTCCTCGAGGGCGTCGACGATGCGGAACAGCTTGCTCGCCTGGTCGACGTCGGCGATCTCCTGGGTGAACGACGGGACGAACGACACCTCGGCGGAGTCGTAGTCGAAGCCGGCGGCCTCGACCGCCTTGCGCACGGCGACCGTGTCACTGGGGTCGCTGATGATCTCCCAGGTGTCGCCCTCGTCGCTGATCTCCTCCGGGCCGGCCTCGAGGGTCGCCTCGAGCAGGTCGTCCTCGCTCACCTCGCCCGAGCCCTGCTTCTTCCCGACCGCGACGACGCCCTTGCGCGAGAACAGCCGCTGCACCGATCCCGAGTCGGCCATCGTGCCGCCGTTGCGGGTGACGGCGACGCGGACGTCGGACACGGCGCGGTTGCGGTTGTCGGTGAGGCACTCGATGAGGATCGCCACCCCGCCGGGGCCGTAGGCCTCGTACATGATGGTCTCGTAGTTCGCGCCGCCCTGGTCGGCACCCGCCCCGCGCTTGACGGCGCGGTCGATGTTGTCGTTGGGCACCGACGTCTTCTTCGCCTTCTGAATGGCGTCGTACAACGTCGGGTTCCCGCTCGGGTCACCGCCGCCGACGCGGGCGGCGACCTCGATGTTCTTGATGAGCTTGGCGAACATCTTGCCGCGCTTCGCGTCGATCACGGCCTTCTTGTGCTTGGTGGTGGCCCACTTGGAGTGACCGCTCACGGTTCACCTCTTTCTCAACCCGGGTTCACGAACGGGCCTGCCGGCACGACGCCGACCGCCGGACGCCGGGTGGATCCGGGTCAGCGGGGCGCCGGCGACCGAGGTGGCAACGCGCGATGGTCGGCGCATCGACCCGTCGGAGCGGCAGGTGTGTCGGTGCGCCATGCTATCCCAGCCGCCCGGGGGCCTCCCAACGCGGCGTCCGGTCGCCGTCGAGGTGCAAGGCCCGCGAGTACAGGGCGACCGTCTCGATGCTCCGGTAGCCGCTGGCGTGGAACGCCCCCAGGTCGCGCTCGGGGTCGTCGGTGTCGATGGCCACCCCCGCCTTCTCCAGGCCGGCGGAGGCGAACGCGTGCTGGGACGCCCGCAGCAGCGCGGCACCGACCCCCTGCCCCCGCCACGAGTACGCCACGCCGAGCCGGTCGGTCCATCCCTCCCGCGGGGAATGGGAGTCGGCCACGTACAGGGAGTTGAGGACGTAGCCGACGACGTGGCCCTCGGCCACCGCCACCCACGACCACTGCGGCCGGGACGCCGGCCGGTGCAGGAACAGCTCCCACTCCTCGCTGGTCGCGGGCGCGTCGGAGTGGCCGTCGCTGTGCGCCCGGGGCCCGGTGAGCACCTCGTTGTGCAGCAGTCGTGCCTCCTCGGAGAACTCCGG
>JAJYQH010000087.1:3531-5908 GCA_021794705.1 Actinomycetes bacterium
CCGAACCGTTCGATCGCCACCCGCCCGTGCCGGGTCTCGAGGGCGACCGGAAGGCTCTGCAGTTCGTCGACACCGAGGCCCGCGCGGAGGTCGTGGTACCAGTGCTCGGGCGCGAACCCGGCCTCGGCGAGCACCTGGCTGCGCGCCCGCACCCGCTCGTCGGTGGACGCGCCGACCCACAGCGTGTCGGCCCCCGGCTGGGCGGCGTGCGCCTCGCGGAGCCACTCCTCGCACCGGGCGAGCTGCCAGGCGACGATGTGCGAACCGATCCCCTGGTGCCGCCACCCGGGGTGCACTCCCCCGTCGATCCACACCTGCGGGGGCCCCGCGGCGGGCCGGTGCACCACGTTCCATCCGTAGGCGACGACCGTGCCGCCGAGGTCGCGGCCGACGACCGCATCGGCCGCGGGGTCGCCCACGGCGTTGTCGTACCGGTGCACGAGATGTTCGAGGTCGACCTCCTGCGGCACGTCGTCGAGGTAATCGATGGCCTCGCGCAGTTCGAGCAGACCGGCCAGATCGGTGCGAGCCAGGGGCGCCCAGTTCAAGACGCCCTCGACCAGGCAATCCATGCCGTGCCTCTCCCTCGCCTGTCCGGCGTCCGCCGGGTCGCGGACCGCCGCTGGCCGGGGTGTCGTCGCGGGGTGTCACAGCGATGTGACGCCACCACCCGGTCGCCGGGCCCCTCGCCCGGCCGTCGTCCACTCTATGCCCGGCCCGCGGCGGGTGGTCCAGCGGGAGTCACGGATGCCACCTGCCCGGGTGGGGCCGACGGCTACGACCAGATGCGCGGCCGCTCCGAGCCGCCGGGACGCCGCACCGGCTCCAGCCCCTGCCACGTGACCAGCCACGAGTCGCGGTCGGGGACGGCCGGTGGGGCCGCCGACGTGGCGGTGTCCCACCAGGTCGTGGCGTCCTCGTCGAGGAGGGCGACGACCGCGTCCCGCAGCCGGGCGGTGACGCGGTCGGCGCCGCCGTCGGCCGCGACCGGGTCACCGAAGCGCACGAGGACGGTGCGCCGCTCGGCGCGGACGGCGGCAACGCCGCCGGCGTGCGGGAGCGCAAAACTGCCCCGCACGGCGACCGGGACGAGCGGCACGCCGCGCGACAGGGCGAGCGCGGCGGCGTCCGGGTGGAAGCGGCCGACGGTCGAGTCGGGCGACACGCCGTGCTCGGGGAACACGAGCACGCTGCGCCCGGCGGGCAGCGCGAGCGCCGGCGGCAACGTCGAGGGGCGGAGTCGCGGCGGGCAGGCGTCCCCGACGATCCGGGCGTCGAGCGGGTGGGCGTGGTTGGCGGCGAAGACCACCGGGCCCGCGAGGGCCGCGAGGCGTTCCATCCCCGCGGTGCGGACCTCGACCAGCGGACGCAGCCGGCGCAGCGCCTCCCGGATCATGCGAGCTCCAGGGCGATCTGCGCTCCGGAGTGGATGACGGTGACGATCGGGTCGGCGCCGACCTTGTCGGCCGCGATCTCGAGGGCGTCATCGAGGGTGGACGCCGCGCGGAACCCCATCCGGGCGGCGCTCGCCCGGCGGGCACCCACCCAGATCACCGCGCTGTAGGCCTCGGCCGCCCGCGCGGTGGCGTACCACCTGTGGAAGACCCGCAGGGGGTGGTGCGCGCCCCGGTTCTGGTAGAGGTCGGCGTACCAGGCGTCGTCGGCGAAGCGGTCCTGGTACTCGGCACGGATGCGGCGCGGGTCGGTGGTGGCCGACAGGACGTCGGAGAAGAAGTCGGCGGCGGCGCTGTCGTGCCGGGTGGAGAACTGCTCCCGCAAGGGGTGCATGCCGACGAACACCGCCGGGTCGGTGACCGGACGCCGCCCCACGTACGACTCGCCCTGGCCGACGAGGGCGTCGTGCGCGGCACCCAGCGGGTCGCCCGCGGGGGAGGTGTTGTCGCCCCCCTGCCCCCAGACCGAGGTGACGAGGACGCCGGCGGCCGCGGGGACGCGGACGAGGTGGTCGCCGAGCCACGCGGAGCGGGTGAGGTCGTCCACCGCCCCGGCGCTGCCCGACGCGACCGCGAGCAGCCCGTAGCGGGCCGTCACGTCGCCGAAGATCCGCTGGGTCGCCTGCTTCGGCCAGGCCGAGAGCGCGCGGCGGACGGCCGCGACGGCGGCGCGGTCGCGCACTCCCCAATTCCACTCGCGCTGCGAGACGAACGACAGGGGCCCCTGGAGGGCGGGGCTCCCGACCGCTGCCTCGAGGGTGAGCACGGGAACCGTCGCCGCCACCAGGTCCGCCGCCGCGGCCCGGGCGCCCGGGTCGGCGTCCAGACCGGCCAGGTGGTCGATCGTGGCGGCGTCCCCGAGGCCGAGGGCGAGCTGGTCGTCGGCGAGGCGGCGGGCGTCCGTGCGCAGCGCGACGTTGACG
>JAJYQH010000146.1 GCA_021794705.1 Actinomycetes bacterium
GACGACGTCACCGCAGCCCGACCCGTCCCTCGCCCACCGCCGGGGGTCGCTCGACCTCACCGTGCTCGGACCCGACGGCGTCCCGCTCGCCGACGCGGCCGTCACGGTCGAGCAGGTGTCGCACGAGTTCGGGTTCGGCTGCATCGGCTTCGACTTCATCCCGCTCGCCAACGACGAACTGGACGCCGGCTCGCCCGACCACGCGCTGCTCACGGCCCTCGCCCACGACTGGTTCGATGTCTTCAACTGGTGCACCCTGCCCTTCTACTGGGGTCGCTTCGAGCCGGTCGAGGGGCAGCCCGACACCGCCCGCCTCCGCCGCACCGCCGAGTGGTTCCGCGACCGTGGAGCGACGCTCAAGGGGCACCCGCTGGCCTGGCACACCGTCACCGCACCCTGGCTGCTCGGACGCCCACTCGAGGAGGTCGAGCGGCTCCAGCGCGAGCGGATCGTCCGTGACGTCACGGAGTTCGCCGGCCTCATCAACATGTGGGACGCCATCAACGAGGTGGTGATCATGCCGGTGTTCACCGCCGAGGACAACGCGATCACCCGGCTCTCCCGCAAGCTCGGCCGGATCGGGATGATCCGGCTCGCCGTCGACACCGCGCGCCGGGCCAACCCGCACGCCACCCTGCTGCTCAACGACTTCGACATGTCGACCGCCTACGACACCCTCATCGAGGGCGTGCTCGAGGCGGGCATCGTGGTGGACGCGATCGGGCTGCAGAGCCACATGCACCAGGGCTACTGGGGCGAGGAGAAGACCCTCGAGGTGCTCGAACGCTTCTCCCGCTACGGGCTGCCGCTGCATTTCACCGAGACGACCCTGGTCTCGGGGCACCTCATGCCTCCCGAGGTCGACGACCTCAACGACTACCAGGTGCAGTCGTGGCCGAGCACCCCGGAGGGTGAGGAGCGTCAGGCCGACGAGCTCGAACGCCACTACCGGACGCTGTTCTCGCACCCCAGCGTCGCGGCGGCCACCTACTGGGGCCTGTCCGACCGGGGAGCCTGGCTCGGCGCCCCGGCCGGTCTGGTCCGCGCCGACGGGTCGCCGAAGCCGGCCTACGACGCGCTGCGGCGGCTGGTCCGCGAGGAGTGGTGGACGCCGGCCACGGACCGACGCACCGACGGCGACGGCCGGGTTCGGGTCGAGGGCTGGCGCGGCGACTACCAACTGCGCGCCGAGGGCGCGGCTCCCGTGCGGTTCTCGGTCGGCGGCGATTCGGCGACGACCCTCCGGCTCGGCTGAGCCGGGGCGGATCAGTCGCGGCGCGGGGCGGCGGTGCTGTCGCGGACGACCAGCCGGGTGGGCAGCTGGACGTCGGTCTCCGGCACGTCCTCCCGCGCCATCAGCTGGAAGAGCACGGACGCCGCCCGGCGTCCGATCTCGATCATCGGCTGGGCCACGGTGGTGAGGCTCGGCACCGAGCGGAGCGATTCGGGGATGTCGTCGAAGCCGACGACGGACACCTGACCCGGGACGCCGATGCCGAGCTCCCGCGCCACCTCGATCACCCGGAGCGCCGAGAGGTCGTTGGCGGCGAAGATCGCCGTCGCGGGGTCTGCGGCCGAGAGCAGCTCGTGGGCCGGTCCGGTGGCGCCCTCGAGCGAGTAGTCGCCGCGCACGACCAGCGCCTCGTCGACGACCAGCCCGTGTCCGGCCATCGCCTCGCGGAACCCCTGCTCACGGGCTCGCGCGGAGGCGAGGTCGGCGCGTCCCCCGAGGAAGGCGATCCGGCGGTGACCGAGCCCCACGAGATGGTCGACGGCCAGCCGCGCTCCCCCGGCGTCGTCGGCCCGGATGCTCGGAATGAAGCCCGGGCCCTCGTGCGGGTCGATGGCCACCATCGCGAACCGGTCGAAGGGCACCGAGGTCATGCTCGGGGCGACGAGGATCGCGGCGTCCAGCACGGTGCCGGCGAGGCGGGCGATGAGCCGCTGCTCCCACCCCCGGGCGGAGCCGTCCTGCACCGTGCCGCCCGACCAGGCCATGAGCTCGACCGGTGAGCCGTGGCACTCCTGGGCGATGCCCTTGAGCACCTCGGTGGCGTAGGGCTCGAAGTCGCTGATGAGGACGCCGATCACCCCGGTGCGGTGCACGCGCAGGCTCCGGGCGCTCACGCTGCTCACGTAGCCCAGCTCGTCGATGACCTCGCGCACCCGGTGCTGGGTGGCCTCCGAAATGCCGTCCCGGTTGTTCATGACCTTGGAGATGGTGGAGACCGAGACGCCGGCCGCCTTGGCCACATCCCTGATCGTCACCCGTCCCGTGGGCACCATGGCAGCAGTGTAGCGGTAATGAAAACGTTATCGACATCGATTGACAAACATTTAGTGGTGTAGCAAGACTAATCCCCAGTGAGTCTCGGAAGCGCCCGGAGGGGGCGCCGAGCGCTACTCAACGATGAGAGGGAGGACGCCCGATGAAGGGTGGACGAGCATTCGGAGCGGTCGCCGCGGCACTCGCCGTGGGGGTGGCCGTCGCGGGTTGCGGAGGCAGCAGCGGGGCGTCGTCGTCGTCCAGCGGCGGCCAGGTGAACATGACGTTCTGGCACAACGCCACGACCGGTGACGGCAAGGCGTACTGGGAGAACACGGTGGCGGCCTTCGAGAAGGACCACCCGAACGTGCACATCGCCATCACCCCGATCCAGAACGAAGACCTGGACGGGAAGCTGCAGACGGCGATGAACTCGGGCAGCGCCCCGACGATCTTCATGGCCCGCGGCGGCGGCAAGCTCAGCGACATGGTGCAGGCCGGGCAGGTGCAGGACGTCACCGACAAGATCAGCAGCGACGTGAAGTCGGCGTTCGGCAACGCGATCTTCCAGGCGTTCACCGTCGACGGCAAGCTCTACGCGATGCCCGCCTCGGTGCTTCCCGACGGCATCTTCTACAGCAAGGACCTGTTCAAGAAGGCCGGCATCACCTCGACCCCGACGACCATGGACGAGCTGTCCGCCGACGTCGCCAAGCTGAAGTCGGCCGGGGTCACCCCGATCGCCCTCGGCGGCAAGGACGCGTGGCCCGCGGCTCACTGGTACTACATGTTCGCCCTGCGCGAGTGCTCGCAGGACGTCCTCACCAGCAAGGCCATGTCGGGTGACTTCTCCGACCCGTGCTGGATCAAGGCCGGCCAGGACCTGCAGAACTTCGCCAACGCCAAGCCGTTCAACGAGGGCTTCCTCACCACCGCCGCCCAGCAGGGTGCGGGCAGCTCGGCCGGTCTCGTGGCGAACCACAAGGCCGCCATGGAGCTCATGGGCGCGTGGGATCCCGGAGTGATCGCGTCGCTGACCCCGAACCAGAAGCCGCTGCCCGACCTCGGGTGGTTCCCCTTCCCGTCGGTGAGCGGTGGCGCCGGTGCCCCGACCGCCATGCTCGGCGGGTCCGACGGCTACGCCTGCTCGAAGGGTGCCCCGCCGGAGTGCGCTGAGTTCCTCAACTTCATCGCCACCAAGCAGAACCAGGAGGGTTACGCCAAGGCGTTCCAGACCCTGCCGGGCAACCAGCAGGCGCAGAGCGTCGTGACCGACCCGGCCCTCAAGGACATCCTGGCCAGCTACAACAAGGCCTCCTACGTCGTGCTGTTCCTCGACACGATGTACGGCCAGAACGTCGGCAACGCGCTCAACGCCGGCGTCGTCAACATGCTCGCCGGCAAGGGTGGCCCCGCCGACATCGTCGCGGCCACCAAGAGCGCCGCCGCCAAGGGCTGATCCTGCACATGGCTGAGAACACTTCCCTTGTGGAGGGCTCCAGCACCACGACGGCCGGGGTCCACGGAATCTCCGTGGCCCCGGCCGTCCGGGCAAGAAGGCCCCGTTCGAACTGGGGACAACGCTTCGAGATCCTGGTGCTGGCCGGCCCCGCCGTGCTGATGTTCATCACGTTCGTGATCCTCCCCGTGTTCATGGCGGCCTACTACGGGTTCTTCCGGTGGAGGGGCTTCGGGCCGCCGACCGATTTCGTCGGGCTCGAGAACTACAAGATCATCCTCACCGATCCGCAGTTCCTCGACGCCCTCAAGCACAACGCGTTCATCGTCGTGATGTCGCTCGTCATGCAGGGGCCGCTGGCGGTCGCCTTCGCCCTGCTGCTCAACCAGAACATCAAGGGCCGCTCACTGATCCGCGTCCTCATTTTCGTGCCCTACGTGATCTCCGAGGTCATCGTCGGCACCGGCTGGGGTCTCATGCTCCAGTACACCGGCGCGCTCAACGACCTGCTGCAGAAGATGGGGCTGGGCTTCCTGAAGTTCGACTGGATCGCCAACGCCAACGTGGCGATCTGGACGCTGATGGTCATCATCTCGTGGAAGTACCTCGGCTTCGCCGTCATCCTCATGCTCGCCGGCATGCAGAGCATCCCCGAGGAGCTCTACGAGGCCGCGGCCATCGACGGGGCGTCCTTCTGGAAGATCCAGCGCTGGATCACGCTGCCGCTGCTCGGCCCGACCATCCGGGTCTGGGCGTTCCTGTCGGTTATCGGCTCGCTGCAGCTGTTCGACCTCGTCTACATCATCTGGGGCCAGTACGTCTCGTCGACGGCAGGAACCTCGACGATGGCGACGTACATGGTTCTTCAGGGGCGACTGGCCGGCAACTACGGCTACGGCAATGCGGTCGCCGTGGTGATCTTCCTCATCTCGCTCGTCATCGCGCTCGTGTACCAGCGCTTCGTGCTGCGTCGCGACACCGAGGGCGCGCTCACCGAGGCTCCCGGAAAGAAGGGCAAGGCATGAGTGTCGCAACCCCGGCGGCCGGACGTCGGCTCGCCCGCCTCACCCGTCGGGACGAGGCCGCTCCCCAGTGGGGCAGCCCCGTCACCTACCTCATCGCGGTGGTCCTCATCGCCATCTGCGTCACGCCAGTCGCCTACATCGTCCTCGGCGGGTTCCGCACCAACTCCCAGATCACCGTCGACCCGTCGGGCTGGCCCAACCCCTGGCAGGTGGGCAACTACCTGGACGTCCTCGAGAGCAGCGTGTTCTGGCAGGAGTTCGGCAACTCGCTGATCTCGGCCCTGACCACGACGGTGGGGGTCGTCGCACTGGGGCTGATGGCCAGCTTCGTCCTCGCCCGGTACACGTTCGCGGCCCGGGGCGCGCTGTACACCCTGTTCGCGGCCGGGCTGATGTTCCCGATCACCGTGGCGATCACCCCGCTGTACCTGCTCATCAAGAACCTCGGCCTGGTCAACTCGCTGGCCGGCATCATCCTGCCGCAGATCGCGTTCGCCCTCCCGGCCACCGTGATCATCCTCGTGCCGTTCCTGGCGGCCATCCCCAAGGAGATCGAGGAGGCAGCGGCCATCGACGGCGCGAGCCGGCTCGGCTTCTTCTTCCGGATGGTGCTGCGGCTGTCGCTGCCCGGCGTCATCACGGTGGGCATCCTCGCCTTCATCGGCGCCTGGAACAGCTACCTGCTGCCGCTGTTCATCCTCAACGACCACGCGCAGTACACGCTGCCGCTCGGCGTCCAGGCCTTCTCGAGCGAGCACTCGGTCGACACCGCCCGGGTGCTGGCGTTCACCTCGCTCTCGATGCTCCCCTCGCTGATCTTCTTCAGCCTGTTCGAGCGCCGCATCGTCGGCGGTCTCACCGGAGCCGTCAAGGGCTGACGAGCCGGGACGCCGGTCCGACCCGGGGCCGGCGTCCCACCCTCGGCGTACCCGATGTCCGACGGCGGACGGAGCGTACGCCGCCCCAACCACACCGAAGGGAGGCACGTCACCACCATGTCGGGGTCCTGACCCCCACGGATTCTGCAAGGCATGCACCACCCAGGACACTGCACAGCACATTCCGAAAGGAACCCACGGTAATGACAATGCAACGACGCATTGCGGTCCTCGCGGCCGTCA
>JAJYQH010000257.1 GCA_021794705.1 Actinomycetes bacterium
CTGGACGGCGAGCGCGGGGTCGTCCGGACTGGTGAGGGCGCCGTGTTCCCGCTGGTAGGGCCGGGCCCCGCCGAGATAGACGTTGTCGCGTACGTACACGGGGTTCTTGAGGTCGACGAAGTTGTTGACGTCACCCGGCAGCCGGGAGACCACCGTGCCGACGAACTCCTCGAGCGAGGTGGGGTGCTCGTCGTAGACGAACGAGCCGTAACCGACCCGGGTGATCGGCTCGATGCCGCGGGTGTACGCCTCGCCGACGTCGGCCGGGTCGCCGCCGCGTCCGACGAAGATGTTGCCGACCAGCCGGTCGTCGCCGCCGTAGATGGACGCATAGCCGGCGACCTCGGTGGAGTGGGGCACGTGGTAGGGCGTGGGCCGCTCGATCACCGGGTGCACGAGGAACGTGCCGCCGATGAGGTTGCCGACGTAGGCGCCGCCGTCGCTCATCGTCTCGACCGAGGCCGCCGACGCGAGGACATTGTGGTCGACGACGTAGGGACCGTGCGACACCTCGACGTAGAGGTCGCGGGCGTTGTCGTGGAGCACGTTGCGGGTGAAGCGGGTGCCCTGCGTCTGCCAGTCGCTCCAGATGCCGAGCGCGCAGTCGTGGATGTGGTTGTGCACGATCTGCACGTCGATCGCCGCGTGCAGCTTGATGCCGCCGATCTCGTGGCCGTAGAACTCGCGCTTGGTGGCGATGTCGTGGATCTCGTTGTCGCTGATCGTGCTGAAGACACAACCGAGGTGCCCGACGATGCCGTTCTGGCCGCAGTCGAAGATGACGTTGTTGCGCACCACGTGCGAGCCGATCCGCTCGCGGCTCCAGCCGAGCCGGCGGGCGGTGAAGACGGCCTCCAGTTGGTACTGGTAGCCGGGCTTGTCGCGGCGCCGGGTGTAGAAGTTGTCGCCGGTCGTGGCCTCCTTGCCGAGCGAGACGGCAGAGCACTTGGCGTCGTGGATGACGTTGTCCTCGATGACCCAGCCCTTGGCCCAGTTGGGGCCGATGAGCCCCGGCTGGTCGGCGGTGGGCGGGGCCCAGGGCGTGGCCGCGTGGCACAGCTCGAAGCCGCGCACGGTGATGTAGTCGAGGTGGTTGACCACAGGGTAGAACACCGAGCGGCGCACGTTGATCTCGACGAGTTCGGCGTTGGGGTCGGCGCCCTGGAAGTTCGCCCAGATCGTCGTCGTGTCGGCGCCCACCTCGGCGTACCAGACGTGGCGGGTTTGCTCGGGGTCGCGCACCGGCCAGGTCTGGCCGCTGCGGTCGTCGACCACGGTCTCCCGCCGCTCGGGCGCGCCGAGCTCCTCACGGCTGTCGGCCTCGTAGAAGCTGTGGCCGTTGAGGTAGACGTCGCCGAGGTGCCGGGGCCGGGCGGGCGCGACCGGGCGCACGACCCAGTCGCCCTCCACCTCGAGGGCGTAGGGGTTCCAGTCGCCGAACAGCGCGTTCGGCAGGACGACCCGCCACACGTCGCCGTCCTCGCGCTCCCACCCGGTGATCCGCTCGGAGCCCTTGACGACCACCCGCTCGCCCTCGGCCGCGGTGTAGACGATGCGGCGGGCGTCGCTCAGCCCGCCGTACCGGGGGCGCACCCACTCGCGGTACTCACCGGCGTGGACGACGACGGTGTCGCCCGCGACGGCGACCTGGGCGGCGTGGTTGATGGTGCGGAACGGCTTGCTCTCAGAACCCGGTGACTGGTCGGACCCGGTCACCGCAACGTGGTACGTCGACACGACGCGTTCTCCTCACCCTTGGGGACGCTGGATTTAGTACGTCGACGCTATCAATAGGTCGGGGGTGCGACAACGGCGTCCACGGACGCCGGCGACCTCCCGATCCGCGGGCGACCGGCGGGGCGTGAACACCGGCGGCGTCCGGAGGCCCGCGCGACCGCCGATCCGGGGGCCCTCCCCCATGGGCGACAATGGGGCGTCCTCCCCTGTCACGGGGGACGCCGATCGTCGAAGGAGACTCAGTGGGCCAGACAGCGGCGCCGGGGCCGGTGGTGTGCATCGGGGAGTCGATGATCCTGTTCGTGCCCGAGGCCGGGTCGCTGGAGCACGACGAGCGGTTCCTCGCCTCGGTCGCCGGCGCCGAGAGCAACGTCGCCTGCGGGCTGGCGCATCTCGGCGTCGACTCCGTGTGGTTCTCCCGGGTCGGGGCCGACCCGTTCGGGGAGCGGCTGGTCCGGTTCGTGTCGGAGCGCGGCGTGGACGCGCGGGCGGTGCTCCGCGACCCCGACCACCCCACCGGGGTCTTCTTCAAGCACCGGGAGCACGACCGCACCCGCGTCTACTACTACCGGGCCGGCTCGGCTGCCGCGCACCTCTCCGCCGCAGACGTCGGCCGACTGCCGGGCGGCGACGTCGGCATCGTGCACGTCACCGGCGTCTCGCTGGGCGTCTCGCCCACCCTGGCCGCGACCGTGGGCCGGGTGATCCGCGATCGTCCCCTCGGCCCGGCCCTGGTGAGCTTCGACGTCAACTACCGGCCGGGCCTGTGGACCGTGCAGGACGCGGCGGCCCCCCTGCTGGAGGCCGCGCAGGCGGCCGACCTCGTGCTCGTCGGCCAGGACGAGGCGGAGACGCTGTGGGATGCGACGACGCCCGAGCGGGTGCGGGCGCTCGTCGACCGGCCGGCCCACCTCGTCGTCAAGGACGGCGCGCGGGGGGCCACCCACTTCGGCCCCCACGGCACCACCGTCGAGCCCTCGATGCGCGCCACCGTGGTGGAGCCGGTGGGCGCCGGGGACGCCTTCGCGGCCGGATTCCTCGCCGGCCTGGCACGGGGCGAGTCGAGCGGGGTGTGCCTGCGGCTCGGGCACGTCATGGCGGCCCTCACCCTGCAGGACGCCGTCGACCTCCCGCTGCTCCCGCCCGCCGCCGACCTGTGGGCGCTGGCGCGCGACCGGGAGCGCTTCCTCGCCACCGACGTGACGCCCGACCTGCTGGCTTCCGACCTCCCCCGGCAGGGGTGACGGGGCCGCGGGACGCCGAAACGAGCACCCCCTGCCAGACGATGGCCCCAGCGGGCGGGGTGTGGCAGGTGGTGTCACTATCGCAGAGGACGGGGCATGACGCGGGCCGGTTCAGGCCCGCGGCACGGGGACGTGCTGCACGGCGTCGTCGATGAGCGTGCGCCACGTGTGCACGAGGGGGGCGTCGACGTAGGCCTTGAACGACCCCTGGGGCCTGGCGGTGCGCCCGATGTGGAACGACCGGACGCCGGCACGCGCGAGCCAGGGCACGTGCTCGGGGAGCAGGCCGCCCCCGGCCATCATGAGCGCCGCGACCCGGCCGTCGGACCGCGCGAGCCGCAGCAGCTCGTCGAGGCCGGCGTCCACACCCCGCGGCGATCCCGCGGTGAGCACCTGGTCGAGCCGCGGCAGCCGCAGCAGGGTACGCCACGCCTTGTCGGAGTCGAGCACTGAGTCGACAGCCCGGTGGAAGGTCCAGGGCCAGCCGCCGTGCTCGGCGAGGGCCTCGCAGACCTCCCGGTCGACCTCGCCCATCCCGTTGAGGAAGCCGAAGACGACCCCGTCGGCGCCGGCGTCCAGGTAGCTCGCCACCAGCCCGCGGAGGCGGGTGAACTCGCCCCCGTCGGTGCCGAACCCCGCCCGCAGGCGCACCATCGGGCGCAGCTGGATCGTCGTCACGTCGCGCACCCGCTCGACCATGCGCGGCTCCGGCGACATCCCGCCGTCGTCGAGGCTGCCGACCAGTTCGACGCGGTCGGCGCCACCCTCCTCGGCGCGCCGGGCGTCGGCCTCGTGCAGCACCAGCACCTCGAGCAGCCCAGCCATGGCGACATTGTTGCGCCGCGATCGCTGCGCGTGTGGGAGGCACCCCACGGGCGGCGTGACCGGCCTCAGCGCAGGAACAGCGCGCGCAGCCGGCGGGACGCGATCGCGACCCCGGCGGCGCTCATGACGACGAAGTAGAGCAGGTGCCCGGCGGTCGCGAGGGAGAGGGCCCCCACTGACAGCTGTCGCATCATCTCGACCCCGTGCCACAGCGGCATCGCCTTGATGAACCACTGGACGCCGACCGGAAACACGCTGATCGGGTAGAGCGTCGAGGAGAACAGGAACATCGGCATGAGCAGGAAGCCGACGATGTCGAGGTGCTGGAAGGTCTTCATGTAACTCGTCGCCGCCATGCCGACGCCGGCGAAGCCCAGCGCCACGAGCAGCGCGGCCGGCACCATGAGCACGGCCCACCACGAGGTGACCAGCCCCATGACGACCATGACCACCATGAACGCGCAGGCGTAGAGCAGGCCCCGGAACAGGGCCATGGCGATCTCCCCCGCGGCGACGTCGAGTGCCCCGAGGGAGGTCTGGAGCATCGCCTGGTAGAGCTTCGCGAAGCGCAGCTTGAAGAACACGTTCATCGTGGAGTCGTAGACGGCCCCGTTCATCGCCGAGGTGGCCAGCAGGGCGGGAGCGATGTAGGCGGCATACGAGAGGGTGTGCCCCCCGGGCCCCTGCACGGTGCCGACCAGACCGCCCAGTCCGAGACCCATCGCGAGCAGGTAGAACACGGGCTCGAAGAACCCGGACGCCACGATCGCCCAGTTCTGCTTCGCCATCACGATGAAGCCCCGCTCGAGCACCGCCCGGATGTTGCCGCCGTACAGGCCGGGCAGCACGCGGGGACGCCGGACCTCGACGAGGGCTTGCTCCTGCACGGTGTCGGCCATCACTCCCCCAACCGCCGGGTGTAGATGCGCCGGGAGAGCACGACACCGACGACGACCAACCCCACGAGGTAGACGAGGTGGGCGGCGGTGAGCCACGGCGACTCGGGCATGCCGAAGCTCGCCCGGCGGGCCAGCTGGGTGGCGTGCCACATCGGGGACACCCAGCCGATCCAGCGCAGGTAGACGGGCATTGCCGTGAGCGGGAAGAAGGTGCCCGCGAACAGGGTCATCGGTGTGAGGATGAAACGGGCGACGAAGTTGAACGACGTGCCCTCGTCGCGCAGCGTGGCCGAGTACGCCTGCAGCGGCGCCCCGAACGACAGGGCGCCGAGCACCGCGATCGGGATGGTGAGCGGCGACCACGGCGAGCGCGCGGCCCCGAACGCGATCAGGAAGACCCAGAACACGACCGCCTGGATGACGAACCGGGCGCACGCGCCGAGCAGGTGCCCCATCGCGATCTGCCCGGGCGAGAGGGGGCTGGCGGCGGCCCCGTAGTAGAGCCGCTGCCATTTGAACCCGGACATCACGGGATACATCGCCTCGGTGGCCGAGGCCCCCATCACGGTGGCCACCATGACGGCGGGCGCGACGAACGTGAGGTAGGGAACGCCCATCGGCGAGGAGTGCGAGCGGTCGACGAGGGCCCCGAGGCCGACGCCCATGGCGACGAGGTAGAGCAGGGGCGTGCCGACCGACTGCAGGAGCAGCGGGACCCAGAAGGCACGCATCGTGCGCAGGTAGTGCTCCGCGTAGCGCAGCCAGCCGAGCCGCCGGGCGTCCAGGGCGAGCCGGCGGGGGGACGCCACACCGCCGGAGTAGGCGAGCCGGGTGGAATCGGTCGTGTCACTCAATGAGGCTCCTTCCGGTGAGCCGGAGGAACACGTCCTCCAGCGAGGAGCGCCGCACCAGCGACGTGTGGGGGCGCAGGCCCCGGCGGACGACCTCGTCGAGCGCGTCCTCGCCGTCGTCGGCGTAGAGCAGGATGCGGTCGGGAAGCACCTCGTGCCGGTCGCCGATGTCGCGGAGCTGGTCGACGACCAGGGCGTTGCGATCCGACCCGAACCGCATCTCGAGCACCTCCCGGCTGGAGAACCGGCGGATGAGGGACGCCGGAGACCCCTCTGCCATGATGCGCCCGTGGT
>JAJYQH010000251.1 GCA_021794705.1 Actinomycetes bacterium
CACTCCGTCAAGCGAGGCGTCCCGGGACCCGGACGGTGCAGGTCCGTACGGATGTTGCCGCCCGGGGCGCCGTCCATGCAGGAGATGTGAATCTCGGAGTTCCCGGAACGGTCCCGATCCCGCGCCCCCACGGCTGCGGGAATACCACCCGTTACCCCCTGGTTGAGTCGAGTGGACTCAAGTCTGGGTTGAGCTAGCTCGAAGACTCTGGCAAGGTTGAGTCTGCATGGCTCAACCGGGACGCCCGGTCGCAGCTTCTGAATCTGAGACATGACACCAAAGCCGCGGGGAACCGCCCCGCGGGCGACAACCGGAGGTACAACTCATGGCCCGTGCAGTCGGTATCGACCTCGGCACCACCAACTCTGTCGTCGCCGTCCTCGAGGGCGGCGAGCCCACTGTCATTCCCAACGCCGAGGGCGCCCGCACGACGCCGTCGGTCGTTGCCTTCACCAAGAACGGCGAGGTGCTGGTCGGCGAGGTCGCCAAGCGCCAGGCCGTCACCAACGTCGACCGCACCGTCCGCTCGGTCAAGCGCCACATGGGCACCGACTGGACGATGAAGGTCGACGACAAGTCCTACCGTCCCCAGCAGATCAGCGCGTTCATCCTGCAGAAGCTCAAGCGGGACGCCGAGGCCTACCTGGGCGAGTCGGTCACCAACGCGGTCATCACCGTCCCGGCCTACTTCTCGGACGCCGAGCGCCAGGCCACCAAGGAGGCCGGCGAGATCGCGGGCCTGACCGTCGACCGGATCATCAACGAGCCCACCGCGGCCGCCCTGGCCTACGGCCTCGACAAGGCCGACAAGGAGCAGACCGTCCTCGTCTTCGACCTCGGTGGCGGCACCTTCGACGTCTCGCTGCTCGACATCAGCGACGGTGTGTTCGAGGTGAAGGCCACCAACGGTGACAACCGCCTCGGCGGCGACGACTGGGACCAGCGGATCGTCGACTGGCTGGTCACCCGGTTCCGCAACGCCAACGGCATCGACCTGTCGAAGGACAAGATGGCCCGCCAGCGCCTCCAGGAGGCCGCCGAGCGCGCCAAGATCGAGCTGTCGAGCGCGCAGGAAGCCACCATCAACCTGCCCTACATCACCGCCGGCGCCGAGGGCCCGCTGCACCTCGACGAGCGGCTGAGCCGCTCCGAGTTCCAGCGGATGACCCAGGACCTGCTCGACCGGTGCCGCGCGCCGTTCAACAAGGTCATCGCCGACGCCAAGCTGTCGGTCGACAAGATCGACCAGGTCATCCTCGTCGGTGGCTCCACCCGGATGCCGGCCGTCGTCGACCTGGTCAAGGAGCTCTCGGGCAAGGACCCGCACAAGGGTGTCAACCCCGACGAGGTCGTCGCCCTCGGCGCCAGCCTGCAGGCCGGCGTGCTCAAGGGCGAGGTGAAGGACGTCCTGCTGCTCGACGTCACCCCGCTGAGCCTCGGCATCGAGACCAAGGGCGGCGTGATGACCAAGATCATCGAGCGCAACACCACGATCCCGACCAAGCGCTCCGAGGTGTTCACCACCGCCGAGGACAACCAGCCGTCGGTGATGATCCAGGTCTACCAGGGCGAGCGCGAGTTCGCCCGCGACAACAAGTCGCTCGGCAACTTCGAGCTCACCGGCATCATGCCGGCGCCGCGCAACGTGCCGCAGATCGAGGTCACCTTCGACATCGACGCCAACGGCATCGTGCACGTCCACGCCAAGGACCTCGCCACCGGCAAGGAGCAGAGCATGACGGTGACCGGCGGGTCGGCCCTCAACAAGGACGACATCGACAAGATGGTCCGCGAGGCCGAGTCGCACGCCGAGGAGGACCGCAAGCGCCGCGAGGCCGTCGAGATGCGCAACGAGGCGGACGCCCTGGCGTTCCGCACCGAGAAGCTGCTGGCCGACAACGCCGACAAGATCACCGGCGACGTCAAGGCGCCGGTCGAGGAGAGCCTCGCCAAGCTCAAGGAGGCCCTCAAGGGCACCGACAACAACGACGAGGTCAAGGCCGCCATGGACGACCTCAACTCCAAGGCGTCGGCGATGGGCCAGGCGATGTACGCGGCCGCTCAGGCCGAGCAGGCCCAGCAGCAGGCGTCCGAGTCGGCCCCGGCCGGCGGCGCGGCGTCCGATGAGGGCGACGACGTCGTGGACGCCGAGATCGTCGACGACGAGAAGTGACCCGCATCCGAGGATGAGCCGGGACCCACGATGATCCCGACCCGGGGAGGCGCCGCGGCGAGGTCCGCCGCCTCCCCGGTGTCGCATCGGTGCCGGACGCCGCACGGTGCGGTTCCGCGCCCCGGTTCCGGCGCGCGACACACTGGAACCACACGAGCATTCACAGCACAACCACCGAGCAAACGACCTACCGGGCCATCGGCCCCCAGGAGATCCGCATGAGTGACAACGTTCGCGACGACGAGGCCAAGGGCGACGTGCAGCACGCCCCCGAGCGGGCCCTCGGCGACGACACGGAGGGCACCGCCGGTGCAGCCGGGGCCCAGGCGGCGTCCGGCACCGACGACCGGATCCGCGAGCTCGAGCAGCTCGTGGGTGAGCGCACTGCCGACCTGCAGCGGCTGCAGGCCGAGTACGTCAACTACAAGAAGCGGGTCGACCGCGACCGCGACCAGGCCCGGGGCGCGGGCGTCGAGCGGGTGCTCGTCGAGCTGCTGCCGGTGCTGGACGCCGTCTGGCTCGCCGAGAGCCACGGTGAGCTCACCGGCGGCTTCAAGATGGTGGCCGACGAGCTCGCCAAGGTGACCGGCCGGCACGGACTGGAGGCCTACGGCGAGAAGGGCGACGAGTTCGACCCGCGGCTGCACGAGGCGCTCATGCACCTCCACCTGCCCGGCGTCACCGTCACCACCTGCTCGGAGATCATGCAGCCGGGCTACAAGCTCAACGACCGGGTGCTGCGTCCGGCCCGGGTGGCCGTGAGCGACCCCGATCCCGACGCCGTGGCCGCACCCGCCGCGTCCGCCGACGAGGCCCCCGCGGAAGAGGGTGGCGACCACGAGTGAGCCACGGCCCGCCCGGCACCGGGCGGCCACCACCGACACCCTGACCCCACGCACCAACGCCCCACGCGGAGAGGAGGAGACGTCATGAGCACCAAGGACTGGCTCGAGAAGGACTACTACAAGGTTCTCGGCGTCTCCAAGGACGCCAAGCCCGAGGACATCAAGAAGGCGTTCCGCAAGATCGCCCGCGAGAACCACCCCGACCAGCACCCCGGCGACAAGCAGGCCGAGCAGCGGTTCAAGGACGCCAGCGAGGCGCACTCGATCCTCTCGGACGCCGAGAAGCGCAAGGAGTACGACGAGGCCCGCAGCCTGTTCGGCGGCGGAGGCTTCCGGTTCCCCCGTGGCGGCAACACGGCCGGAGCGCCGGGCATGGACGACCTGTTCCGCACCATGCACGTGGGCGGCGACGGTGGCCTCGGCGACCTGTTCGGAGGCTTGTTCGGCCAGGGCACGACCACCACCCGCCGCACCACCCAGCGCGGCCCGCGGCGCGGCTCCGACGTCGAGGGGGAGGTGACCATCGACTTCGAGCAGGCGGTGGAAGGCACCACGGTCGGCGTCCAGATGGTCAGCGAGGCCGCCTGCCAGGCGTGTCACGGCACGGGGGCCAAGGCGGGCACCGTCCCGCGGGTGTGCCCCACCTGCCAGGGCAGCGGCATGCAGGCGTCCACGAGCGGCGGCGTGTTCTCGGTCTCCGAGCCCTGCCGCGACTGCCGCGGTCGCGGGCTCATCGTCGACGAGCCGTGCGAGGTCTGCCACGGTTCGGGTCGCGCACGCTCCGCGAAGACCATGCAGGTGCGGATCCCGGCCGGCGTCACCGACGGCCAGAAGATCCGGGTCAAGGGCAAGGGCAGCCCCGGCGAGAACGGGGGAGCGGCCGGCGACCTGTACGTCACCGTCAACGTCCGCCCCCACAAGCTGTTCGGCCGGAAGGCCGACAACCTCACGCTCACCGTGCCCGTGACCTTCTCCGAGGCCTCGCTCGGCGCGGAGATCGAGGTGCCCACCCTGGGCGGCTCGCCGGTCACCCTGCGGATCCCCGCCGGCACCCCCAACGGCCGCACCTTCCGCGTGCGGGGCAAGGGGGTGAGCCGCACCAACGGCACCCACGGTGACCTGCTCGTCACCGTCGAGGTGCAGGTGCCCGGCACCCTCACCGACGCCGCGCGTCAGGCCCTCGAGGAGTACACCCGCGCCGTCGGGCCGCTGAATCCCCGGGCCACCTTGTTCCAGCACTGACCCCGGTGCCGGGCGCTCCGGCGTCCGGCACCACAGACCGCATCGGAGGCGATGATGAGCACCCAGGCCGTGCAGATCATCGACAAGGACGCGCCCATCTTCACGATCTCGGTGGCCGCGGGCCTGGCCGGCATGCACCCCCAGACGCTGCGCACCTACGACCGGTTGGGACTGGTGAGTCCCAAGCGCACCCGGGGGCGGGGCCGGCGCTACTCCCGGCGGGACATCGCGCGCCTGCGCCTCATCCAGCGGCTGAGCCAGGACGAGGGGATCAACCTCAACGGCATCAGCCGCATCCTCGACATGGAGCAGACGATCGAATCGCTCCAGGACCAGGTGAGCGTGATGACCCGCCAGCTCGCCGAGGCCCGCGCGGCGCTGCACGCCGCGGCCCAGGGCCGGGTGTTCACGGCCGAGGCCTCCGGCGCCGTACACCTCGGACGCCGGCCGGTGCCCCGGCCGCTGCAGTTGCCGATGCGGCCGCCGGCGTCCTGAGCCGTCGTCCCGGGCGCCGCGGCGGGGCGGGGGCGGCTACTGTGTCGTCGTCAGACGACCTCCGAGGAGCATGGTGATGGCCGAGCAGCCGCGTCCCGAGATCCTGAGCCTGGGCGAGGCCCTCATCGACGAGGTCCGTCGCACCGGTGTCAGTTCCACGACCAGCCACGTCGGCGGCAGCCTGTTCAACGTCGCGTGCGGCCTGGCCCAGCTCGGCGAGAACTCGTGGATCGGGTCCTGGTGGGGCGCCGACGAGCCCGGACAGCGCATCGCCCGCTCGGCCGAGCGGGCCGGCGTCCGCGTGCTGCCGGGGTCGGACGCGGCGGCCCGCACCTCGGTCGCGCACGCCCTGCTCGACGAGGAGGGTCGTGCCGTCTACGAGTTCGACCTCGAGTGGTCGGTGCCGCGGCTGCCGGACGCCGGACGGTTCGCCCACGTGCACACCGGCAGCATCGCCGCCACCCTCGAACCGGGCGGTGGGCAGGTGGTGGAGGCGGTGCAGGCGATCAAGCGGGCCGGCGGGACGGTCTCGTACGACCCGAACGTGCGCCCCGCCATCATGGGCCGTCCCACCGACGTCATCGTCAGGGTCGAGGAACTGGTGGCCCTCAGCGACGTCGTGAAGGCCAGCGACGAGGACCTCGCCTGGCTGTTCGGGGACGAGCCGATCGACTCGATCATGCGCCGCTGGCTGGCGCTCGGGCCTCGGCTGATGGTCGTCACCCGGGGCGGGGAGGGGGCCTACGCCGCGCTCGCCGACGACTTCGATCTGCTCGCCGTCCCGCCGGTCGCCGTCACGCTCGTCGACACGGTGGGGGCCGGCGACTCCTTCATGGCCGGGCTGATCTCGGGGCTGGTGGCGGGCGGCCTGCTCGGCTCCGCCGGATCGGTCGCCGCGCTGGGCGGGGCCGACTGGCACCGGGTGCAGCCCGCGCTGCACCGGGCCGTGCTCACGTCCGCGATCACGGTGAGTCGTCCCGGCGCCTACGCGCCGACCCTCGACGAGGTGCACGCCCTCAGCCGGTCGATCCGCCAGCCG
>JAJYQH010000341.1 GCA_021794705.1 Actinomycetes bacterium
CCGGTCGACCACCACGGCGCGCATCTGAGAGTCAGTCATGCGTCCATCCTGCCGCGCACCGAGAAGGCTCAGTCGGTGGCCGGGGTGCCCGCTCCGTCGTGGCCCGACGAGCGCCCGCGGTTGCGGCGGCGGCGACGCGGCGCTCCCCCCGCGTCGGGGGTGGCGTCGGCGCTGGGCTCCGTCGCGTCCGTGCGGCTCTCGGTGGTGTCGCTGACGACCTCGCCGTTGCGCCGGCGACGGCGCACCCGGTCGCTCGGACGCCGCTCCTCGCGCGGTCGCTCGACGCCCTCCTCCTGGTGGCCGCCGGCGTCCCTGGACCCCTTGCGGTCGCGGTGGCCGCCCCGGTCGCCACGGCGCTTGCCGTGGCCCTCGTCGAGGAAGTCGCCGTCGTGGGAGTGGCGCCGCTTCGGCTCGGCCCCGGGCAGCCGGCCGCGGGTGCCCTCGGGGATCTGCAGGTCGGCGAGCAGGTTGGGCGAGGTGGAGTACGTCTCGGGCGGGTTGTCGTAGGGCAGGTCGAGGGCCTTGTTGATCACCTTCCAGCGGGTGACGTCGCTCCAGTCGACGAGCGTGACCGCGATCCCCTTCGCCCCGGCCCGGCCGGTGCGGCCGATGCGGTGGACGTACGTCTTCTCGTCGTCGGGGCACTCGTAGTTGATGACGTGGGTGACACCGGTGACGTCGATGCCCCGGGCGGCGACGTCGGTCGCCACGAGCACCTTCACCTTGTCCTCGCGGAAGCGGGTGAGGGCCTTCTCCCGCGCGGCCTGGGTGAGGTCGCCGTGGATGGAGGTGGCCGCGAAGCCGCGGTCCTCGAGCTCGTCGGACAGCCGCTGGGCGGCCCGCTTCGTGCGGGTGAAAACCATCACCTTGCCGACATCGGTGGCCTGGAGCAGCTTGCCGATGATCTCGGGCTTGTCGAGGTCGTGAGCCTGGTAGATGAACTGGGTGGTGTCGGGCACCGTGGCCCGCGCGTCGTGCCCCTCCGCCCGCACGTTGACCGGCTGGTGAAGGTGCATCCGGGCCAGGGCGACGATCGCCGACGGCATCGTCGCCGAGAACAGCAGGGTCTGGCGGTCGGACGGCGTCCGGGCGATGAGCTTCTCGACGTCGGGCAGGAACCCGAGGTCGAGCATCTCGTCGGCCTCGTCGAGCACGAGCACCCGCACGTGGGACAGGTCGAGGGCACGACGGTTGGCGATGTCGAGCAGCCGGCCGGGGGTTCCGACGACGACGTCGACGCCGCGCTCCAGCGCCTCGAGCTGCGGCTCGTAGCCCACTCCGCCGTACACCGTGAGGACCCGGGCCTTGCGGATGGACGACGCGACCTCGAGGTCGCGGGAAACCTGCAGCGCCAGCTCGCGGGTCGGGGTCATGACCAGCGCCTGCGGCTTGCCGGGGTGGTCGAGCCGGTCGTAGCCCGCGTCTCCGGGAACGACGACGCGCTGGAGCAGGGAGATGCCGAAGGCCAGCGTCTTGCCGGTGCCGGTGCGCGCCTGCCCGACCATGTCGGTGCCGAGGATGGCGATCGGGATGGCGAGCGACTGGATGGGGAACGGGTGGGTGATGCCCTCGGCGGCGAGGGCCTGCTGGATCTCGGGGATGACGCCGAGGTCGTCGAAGGTTTGGCGGACATCGGCAGTGGGCCGGTCGTCGGCGACGTCGGTGCTGAGCGGGTTGGTCGTGGTGTCGTGTTCGGTCAAGACCGAGTCCTGTCTGTTCCTTGCGGCTCGGGGCCGCACAGTGCGATGGCCGGCCTTGCTGCACCACGGATGGCGTGGGCTCAGCCTGCCCGGATGATCCGGCCGGGGGCCGGGAGTCTGGTGGGTGCCATCAGCGCGGGCCAACGTGGCGCGCCGACCGGCAGACCGAGGAACAGTCTAGCGGGAACGGAGGCGGCACCGCCCCGACCGGCCGGGAGGCCGGGTCGGGGCGGTGCGACGGGTGCGGTTCGGCGAATCGCTCAGAGCTGGCCGAAGCCGACCGGGCGGGCGTGCTCCTGACCGAGGTCGAGGTAGCCGATGGTGCGGGCGGGCACGATGAGCTTGCGGCCGCGCTCGTCGGTGAGGGTGAGCACGCCGTTGTCCTCGAGTGCTTTGGCGAAGTCGCGCTCCACCTCGTCGCCGGAGGCCTGCGCCTCGATGGCCACTTCGCGGGCGATGTTCTGAATACCGATCTTGATCTCCACGTCCACCACCGTAGCCGCTGGATCCCGCCGGACGGGTGTCATGCCCGGCGCCGCAGATCAGCCGGCAGCGGAACGATCAGTGGACGCGGCGCAGCACCAGCTTGGTCCACGCGCCCACGTACACGGCGTCGCCCGGCTCGAGCGGCACCGGGCCGCCGACCTGCACGGGCGGGAACGCAGCGCCGGACCGCTGCAGATAGGTGCCGTTGACGGAGTTGAGGTCGCGCAACACCCAATGGCCGCCGGTCCAGCTGAGGTCGGCGTGCCGTCGGGAACAGCCCGTGTCGTCGTCGGCCTGCACGAGCGGATGCACGTCGCGGGTCGTCGAGTCGCGCCCGATGAGGACGTAGCCCTCCTCGAGCGGCACGGTGCGGGGAGGCTGCTGCACGGGCGGGGTGAGTGAACTGTCCTGCTCGGCGAACCACTCGGGGGAGACGGAGACCTCCATCACCCAGGTGCCCTCGACGGACTCGATGGGATCGGGGGCGGTGGTCGGGGTGTCGGTCATGCGAGGGGCTCCCATCGGGCCAGGGCCACTGTCACGTTGTCCCGTCCGCCCTGGGCGAGCGCCCAGTCGACCAGACGTTGGGACGCGTCTTCCGCGGTGGCGTCCGCGGTTGCCGTGCTGAGCAGCTGGGCGAGCGTCCGGGCGTCCTGCGCGTAGTTCCACAGGCCGTCGCTGCACAGGAGCAGCCAGCCCGGGCCACCGGGGCGGAAGCCGAGAACACGGGGGGTCACGTCCTCGGCGTTGGCGCCGAGCCAGCGGGTGATCGCGTGGGCGTTGACCCCCTGCTCGGCCTCCTCCGGCGTCATGCCGAGCTCGATGCGCGCCTGGGTCACGGAGTCGTCGATGGACAGGCGGAGCACCGAGCCGTCGTCGCCGAACCAGTAGGCGCGGGAGTCGCCGATGCTGGCCACGGTGATGACGTCGGTGGCGACGCCGGCGATGAGGGTGCACGAGCCGTGGGCCGCGGGGTCCTGGACGTTGCCGACGACGGCGGCGTTGGCCAGGGCGAAGGCCGCCGCGAGGACCTCGGCCTGCTCCTCGCTCGAGGCCTCCGGGTGCTCGTCGACGAACCCGCTGATGTGGTCGAGGGCGGCCTCGACGGCCCGGTCGGACGCGAGGTCGGAGTCGAGGGTCGACGAGACGCCGTCGGCGATGATGAGAATGACCGGACGGCGGCCCTCGCCGGGAACGAGCGCGATGCGGTACGCGTCCTGATTGGTGCTGTGGCGGTGTCCGACGTCGCTCGCCGCGCCCACCGCCGCCCCGAGGTGGCCGCTGCTCCGCAGGGGGGTGGGGTGGCGCTGGCCCGTGGAGCCGGGCCAGAGCACGTGGGTGGGTTCGAACGCGTCGTCGAGCCCCTCGGCCCGGGTGGATCCCGGCTGGTCAGTGGTCACGGTGAACGCCTGCCTGATTGGGGGCTGTCTGGTCTACCCACCGATTCCACCATGCCCTGCTGGCCAGGTCCACCGGACACCCCCGTCGGCATGCAGGTGACCGGGACATGGATCGAGCCCCGGGCATCAGGGGGACCCGGGGCTCGAACCGTGCGCTCCGGCGGGAGCGCCCATGGTGTGGTGGAGTGTCAGAGGGCGACGACGTGGTCGGCCTGCTGACCCTTCTGTCCCTGGACGATGTCGAACTCGACCCGCTGGCCGTCCTCGAGCGTCCGGAATCCGTTCGACTCGATGGCCGTGTAATGGACGAAGACATCGTCACCGTTGTCCCCGTCGACGGCGATGAAACCGTAGCCCTTTTCGGCATTGAACCACTTGACGGTTCCCTGTGCCATGTGTGTTTCTCCTTGTACTGTGCGCGGGCCGCACCTCACGACCCGGATGTCCGTGACGGCATCGGGCGGACGCCGGCGGGGCAACATCGGTCAGCTTTCCACAGCACTGCGCCCGATGGAAACGAAGCCGCAGTGCGATCACCCCATTGGCTGGTCGAGCGTCCAACTCGGCCCGGGCGCACCCGGGGGAGCGGCGGCACGCGGGCGGTGCCGGTGTCGCGAACTGTCGGACGGGAATGATTGCATGGCCTCATGCAGGGCACCGTCACCGAGTCCGAGTCCGCTGGCGGCAGCCGGTTCGTGCTCGCGCCCGCCCCCGCCGCCTCGGCCTCCGGGCCCGTGGTGCTGGACGCCGACCAGCGGCGGGTCGTCGACCACCCGGGGTCGGCGGTGGTGCTCGGAGGGCCCGGGAGCGGGAAGACGACCACGCTCGTCGAGTGGGTGAGTGCCAGGGTGGCCGCGGGCGGCCCGACAGCCGGGCTCGACCGGTTCCTCGTGCTCACCCACGGCCGCGCCGCGGCCCAGGCCCTGCGCGCCCGGCTGGTGTCCCGGCTGGGCCGCACCCAGACGGGCGCCTCCGTGATGACGCTGCACGGGTTCAGCCATGCGCTGGTGCGCCGTTTCGGCCGTTCCGAGGCCGCCTCCGAGGTGCGGCTGCTCACCGCCCCCGAGCAGGACTTCCGTATCCGCGAGCTGCTCGAGGGTCACGACGCGTCCGGCTGGCCCGGCGACCTGGCGGCGGCGGCCCGCACCCGGGGGCTGGCCGCCCAGATGCGGGCCGCCCTGGCCCGCGCGCGGCAGCTCGGCATGGACCCCGCCGATCTCGAGCAGCTGGCCGAGCAGACCGGCGTCCAGACGTGGCGGGCGGTGGCGGGCTTCTTCGAGGAGTACCTCGACGTCGTCGACGCCGAGGGCGTACTCGACTACGCCGAACTGATCCACCGCGCCCGGCTGCTGCTGCTCGATCCCGGCGTCCGGGCCGCGCTGGCCGCCGACTACGAGGGCGTGGCGGTCGACGAGTTCGCCGAGAGCGACCCCAGCCAGTGGCGGCTGGTCGCCGACCTCGCCGGGCTCGGGCTGTCGACCGTCGTGTTCGCCGACCCGAGCACGCAGGTGTTCGGGTTCCGGGGCGCCGACCCACGGGCCGTCACCGGCGTCGGTGAGGCGCTCGACGCGGCCGGCGGCGGCCCCGTCGCCCGCTTCGCCCTGACGATCGACCACCGGCACGCCGACGAGGTCCGCCGGGCCGTCGGCAGGGTGGCGCGACGGCTGCCGAGCGGGCGGCAGGCCCCCGACCTCATGCCCGCGGACGCGGTCCGGGCCGGCCTCGTGCGGGCGCTGGTGTTCGACTCCGCCGGCGCCGAGGCCGACCACATCGCCGACCTGCTGCGCACCGCCCGGCTCGACGACGGGCTCGAGTGGTCGCAGATGGCCGTGGTCTGCCGCACCGCCCGAGGTCAACTCCCGGTGCTGGCCCGCACGCTCACCGCTGCCGGCGTCCCCGTCGAGGTGGCCGGCGACGATCTCGCGCTCTCCGACGAGCCGGCGGTGCGTCCCCTCCTGCTCGGGCTCGACCTCGCCGCGGCGATCGCCGCCGAGACCCCGGTCGAGGCCGACGCGATGCTGCGGTTCCTCCAGTCGCCCATCGCCAGGCTCGACAGTCTCGGCGTGCGCCGTCTCGGCCGAGCGCTGCGACAGGCGGCGCGCGGCGGTCCGGACGCCGCCGTTCCCTCGGCCCAGCTGGTGAGCCGGCTCGCCCTCGCGGCGACCAGCCGGGAGTCCGACGCGTCCACCGACGACGGGGGTGCC
>JAJYQH010000236.1 GCA_021794705.1 Actinomycetes bacterium
GGTGGGGGCCGTTCCGGCAGTGAGCCGGACGCGAGTGGGGCCCGGTCAGCCGACCTTCAGTGAGGCGATGCACTGGTCGACGAGCGCACCGCGGCTCGTGTCGCCGATCGTCGACGACGACACGAACAGGCCGAGCGAGTCGGGGCTGCCGGTGTCGACGACGATGACGTCGACGACGTCACCCTGCACCTGGGGCAGGTTGCTGATGCTCACCCGCACGTCGCTGCGGATGCGCCACCCCTGGTGCCCGTCGATGGTGACCCGCTCGCTCAGCAGGTCCTGGCGTCCGGTGAAGCCGGTGTAGTACGACGACGACGCGAAGCAGCTCATCACCGAGTACGCGGATGCCTTGGGGCTGGTGAAGCCGTCGGCCTTCGACAGCATCGACACGCTGGCGACCGAGAACCAGCCGGGGTAGACGGTGTCGGTGACGGCCTCGGTGCCGAAGGCCCAGCGCATCGAGAACCCGCCGGGCTGCCAGTTGGGGATCGCCGTGGCGCTGAGGGCACCGGCCTGCAGGATGCCGCCGGCCGGGATGTTGACGTCGCCGCCGTCCTGCGGGCACGAGACCAGCGTCCCCTGGCTGGGCGCGGGTTGGGACGCCGTCGACGACGGTGTGGGCGTGGGGGTCGACGTCTCGTTCCACGCGGAGACGGTCGGTGTCGCGGTGCTCGTGTCCTCGGGGGCGGACGCGGTGCTCTGTCCCCGGTTGAGGAACCAGACGAGCGCGAGGACGACGACGACCACGGCCGCCACGCCGGCGATGAGGCCGCCCCGCCCCCCGCGCGGCGGCCGCTGACCGTCAGGAGTGGGGGCGGACGCGTGCTGGGGATCGCCCGTCGTCTCGGCGGACCACCGCGACCCGTCCCAGTAGCGGTAACGGCCAGGGGCGCCCCCGGGGTCGGGGTACCAGCCGGGCATCGACATGCGTCGAGACTACCCAGGTCGGCGCGTGGTGGGCTGTGCGTCGCCTGTCAATCGCCGACGGTGAGACTGGCCGCCACCTGGTCGATCTGGCGCTGGACGGGCTGGTCGCCGATGGTCGCGTTGCCCTCCCAGTACGACAGCATCCGGGGGTCGCCGGTGTCGACGACGATGATGTCGACGACGTCCCCGGTGATGCTCGGGTCCTCGGGGTAGACGACCCGGACCTGCGAGCGGAGGTGCCAGCCGGGATGCCCGTCGACGCTCACCGCCTGGCTGACGACGTCGCTGCGTCCGGTGAACCCGCGGTAGTAGCTGGACGTGGCGTAGCAGCTGAGGAACGCGTAGGCGGCCTGCTTCGGGGAGGTGAAGCCGTCGGACGTCAGCAGGGCCCCGACGGCGCTGTTGCTCACCCACCCGGGGACGATCTCCAGCAGTTGGCCACTCGTGTCCACCGACCAGTTGACGAACCCGGTGAAGTCGTCGAACCACGGCGCCGGCAGCTTCTCGACCGACAGGTGGCCGCCGTGCAGGCGTCCGTCGGCGGTGTGGGGGAGCGTCACGAGGGGCGAGACCGGGCAGTCGACGAGGGTGGCAGCCCCCGGCGGCTGGTCGGAGGGGGTGCCGGACGCCGAGGGCGTCGACGTCTCGTTCCACGCCGAGACCGTGGGCGTCGCGGTGCTCGTGTCCTCGGGGGCAGCGCTGGGGCCGGTCGAGCGGGTGACGAACCAGGCGACCAGGGCGGCGACCACGACGAGGACGACGCCGACGACCCACCGGGCGCTGCGCCCCCGGGGACCGCCGGGCGGATCGGTGGGGGACAGGCCCGGGGCCGGCGTCGCCCGCGGGTCGGAGGTCGTCTCGCTCGACCAGGAACTGCCGTTCCAGTAGCGGTATCGACCATGCGCGCCGCCCGGGTCGGGGTACCAGCCGGGCTGCGACATGCGCCGAGTGTAGCCAGCGGGGGCCGCGGGTCGGACGCCCGGCCCGGTCGCGGCGGCCGGGTCTGCCCGCCACGGGAGTGGCGGATGCACGGGTGCGGTCGGCACGGCAGACTTGGGGCCATGGACAGGCAGACCGATTTCGTGCTCCGCACCGTCGAGGAACGGGATGTGCGTTTCATCCGGCTCTGGTTCACCGACGTGCTGGGCTTCCTGAAGTCGGTCGCGATCGCGCCCGCCGAGCTCGAGGGCGCCTTCGCCGAGGGCGTCGGGTTCGACGGGTCGGCGATCGAGGGATTCGCCCGCGTCTACGAGAGCGACATGGTGGCCCACCCCGACCCGTCGACGTTCCAGTTGCTGCCGTGGCGGCAGAAGGTGCGCGGCACCGCCCGGATGTTCTGCGACATCCGGCTCCCCGACGGGTCCCCCAGCTTCAGCGACCCGCGGCACGTGCTCAAGCGGGCCATGCAGCGGGCGTCCGACATGGGGTTCACCTTCTACACCCACCCCGAGATCGAGTTCTTCCTGCTCGCCAACCCGGTCGTCCCCGGCGTCGAGCCCACCCCGCTCGACCAGGGCGGCTACTTCGACCACACCACGCTGGGCAGCGGCACCGACTTCCGCCGCGACGCCATCCAGATGCTCGAGCAGATGGGCATCTCGGTGGAGTTCAGCCACCACGAGGGGGCCCCGGGGCAGCACGAGATCGACCTGCGCTACGCCGACGCCCTCACCATGGCCGACAACATCATGACCTTCCGGGTGGTGGTCAAGGAGGTTGCGGTGGCGCAGGGCATCAACGCCACGTTCATGCCGAAGCCGTTCAGCAACGCGCCCGGCTCGGGCATGCACACGCACCTGTCGCTGTTCGAGGGCGACACCAACGCGTTCTACGACGCGAGCGACGAGACCCGGTTGTCGAAGATCGGCAAGCAGTTCGTCGCCGGGCTGCTGCGCCACTCCGCCGAGATCACCGCGGTGACCAACCAGTGGGTCAACAGCTACAAGCGGCTGGCCGCCGGGGGCGAGGCGCCCGCGTGGATCTGCTGGGGACGCAACAACCGCTCGGCCCTCGTCCGGGTGCCGATGTTCAAGCCCGACAAGGCCAGCTCGGCCCGGGTCGAGTTCCGCTCGATCGACTCCGCGGCGAACCCCTACCTCGCCTACGCGCTCATGCTCAACGCGGGCCTGGCCGGCATCGAGGGGGAGTACGAGCTGCCCGACGAGGCGTTCGACGACGTGTGGTCGCTCACCGGGCGCGAGCGCCGGGCCCTCGGCATCGAGGCCCTGCCCGGCAGCCTCGGCGACGCCGTGCGGGTGATGGAGGGCAGCGAACTGGTGGCCGAGACCCTCGGCGAGCACGTGTTCGACTACTTCCTGCGCAACAAGCGGGCCGAGTTCGAGGAGTACAACCGCCAGGTCACTCCCTACGAACTGCGCAGCATGCTGCCGATCGTCTGAGGCCCCCCGCTCAGCGGCCGGGCAGCGGGAGCAGGTCGCCCACCTCGTGGGCATGGGCCCCGCTCGCCCGCACGAGCCCCCCGGACGCCGCGGCGTCCCAGGTCAGCGTGCCGGTCGCCAGCGCGAACCACGTCTCGGGGTCGGTCTCGACGACGTTCGGGGGAGTGCCCCGGGTGTGCGTCGGGCCGGCCGTCGAGCCGATCTGCACGGCCGTGACCGGCGGCACCCGCACCTCGATGCTCTGTCCCGGATGCGCGACGGCGAGCCGGTCGGCGAGGTGCCGCACCGCGGTCTGGAAGGTGCGTGGGGGCACGGGGACGCCGCCGGCGCGGGCGAGTGTCACGAGGCGCACCACGACGTCGCCGACAGCGCGGATCTGGGCGCTCGCCGCCCCCGAGCGCCGGTCGAGGACGCCGCGCAGCGCGGCCACCTCGGTGGGCGCGGTGCCCGAGCCCTCGATCAGCCGGGCCAGGTCGTCGGCCTGGGCGACCAGCTGGTCGAGCACGCGGGTGACCCGTCCGGCTGCCACCATGTTCTCCCCTCGGCGTTAGGGTGGGCACCAATCCTAGATCGGCCGCGGAGGCGGCCCTGACGGCTGGGTGACATGGATCTGGACCGCATCGCGAGCAGCGCCGGTGACATGGCCCGTCGCGGCTTCGTGAACAGCCGGGCGGCCGCCGATCACCTCGCGCGCCTGCTCGAGTCGACCGCCCGACTCGACGCGCCCGTCGCCCTCGACACCCCGTCCGGCTGGCTCGACGTCTTCGAGCGCACCGGCGACCCCGACCAGGCGCTGACCGAGCTGCACGTGCTCGTCGACGGCGGTCACCCCGCCGTGGTCGACTGCCTCGCGACACCGGCGGCGACCGGCCGGCTGGCGCTCGTCCTCGGCGGCAGCCAGGCCCTGGCCGCCCATCTGCGGCTGCAGCCCGAGGACGCCGGCGTCCTGCGGCCCGACGCGACCCCGTGGACGCCGGAGGCGATCCGCTCGGACGTCCTCGCCCGGATCGGCGCCGACCCCGGGGCGGCCGTGCCGTTCGCCGATGCGGCCGATGCGGCCGACCGGTTGCGGCGCGCGAACCGGCGGCACCTCGTCCGCATCGCCGCCCGCGACCTCGAGAGCTACGAGCCCGAGCGGGTGCTCGAATCGATCGCCTTCGAACTCTCCGCCCTCGCGGACGCCGTCATGGAGGCGGCCCTCGCCGTGGCCCGGGCCGAGGTCCCCGGACACGCCGACGTCCGCCTCGCCGTGGTGGGACTCGGCAAGTGCGGCGCCCAGGAGCTCAACTACATCTCCGACATCGACGTGCTCTTCGTCGCCGAGCCGGCCCACGAGGGCATCGGGACCGACCGGGCGATGGGAGTCGCCACCCGGCTCGCCGCCGCCCTCACCCGCATCTGCTCCGCCCACACCGCCGCCGGAAGCATCTGGCAGGTCGACGCGGGGCTGCGGCCGGAGGGGAAGGCCGGCCCGCTCGTCCGCACGCTCTCCTCGATGCGCGCCTACTACGAGCGGTGGGCGTCCAACTGGGAGTTCCAGGCGATGCTCAAGGCCCGCCCCATCGCCGGCGACGCCGACCTCGGGCGGGCGTTCGTCGACCTCGTCGACCCGATGGTGTGGCGGGCCGGCGAGCGCCCCAACTTCATCAGCGAGAGCCAGGCGATGCGCCGACGGGTCGTCTCGCTGATCCCGGCCCGCGAGGCCGGCCGGGAGATCAAGCTGGGCTCCGGCGGCCTGCGCGACGTCGAGTTCACCGTGCAACTGCTGCAGCTCGTCCATGGGCGCGCCGACGAGCGGTTGCGCACCCGGGCGACGCTGCCGAGCCTGGCGCGGCTGTCGGAGTTCGGCTACATCGGGCGTGCGGACAGTCAGGAGCTGGCCACCGCCTACCGGTTCCAGCGCACGCTCGAGCACCGGGTCCAGCTGTGGCACCTGCGCCGCACCCACCTGCTCCCCGACGACCGGCAGATGGTCCGCCGGCTGGAGCGGGGTCTCGGCGTCCGGGGCGAGCCCGATCTCGTCGAGCAGTTCCGGGCGTCCACCCGCAAGGTGCTGCGGTTGCACGAGCGGGTCTTCTACTCGCCCCTGCTCGAGGCGGTCGCGCGGATCCCCTCGGGCGAGCTGCGCCTCAGCCCGGACGCCGCCCGCGACCGGCTGGTGGGGCTCGGGTTCGCCGACCCCGGCGCGGCGCTCCGGCACATCGGCGCGCTGACCAACGGCTCCTCGCGCACCGTCGAGATCCAGCGCCAGCTGCTGCCCGTGCTGCTGGGATGGTTCGGCGAGGGGGAGAACCCGGACTTCGCGCTGCTGAGCTTCCGCCAGGTGTCGGAGGCGCTCGGCACGACCCCCTGGTACCTCCGCGCGCTGCGCGACGAGGGCCTCACCGCGCAGCGGCTGGCGACGATCCTCTCGTCGTCGCGCTACGCCGTCGACC
>JAJYQH010000161.1 GCA_021794705.1 Actinomycetes bacterium
CGATCTGGCGTGGAGCTGCCGGAGCCGAGCGGGGTTGGGCTGGACGCCGAGTCGATCGTGGGTTGGCTGGAGGAACAGGGATGGCCGCCCGGGCGACTGGCCGAACACCGGGCCGGGTGCCGGGAGTCCGGTGAGCCCTGGCCGCATCCCGTGCCCGCCGGGTGGCTCCCGCCCGGGTCGGCTGCGCGGTTCCACGCCCTGCTCACGGCGGTTCAGGACGCCGCCGGCGTCCGGGGGCTGGTGGCGCGCCAGGTTCCGGCCGAGCGACACATCGGACCCGCGGAGCGCCGCCTGCTCGACGACGTCCCCCCGCACCACGGGAACTTCTAGCCCCCGGGGCGGGAGCCTTCAGGGGCTTGCCGAGGTGACCCAGCGGGGCGCCCCGGCCCTGGGAAGTCTCGCCTCCCGCGACGCTGACTCGCCCCTGGCGGCGTCCGGTGTCAGGAGGGGCGACACTTCAGGGGCCGGCGGCCGGCGTCCCGCGCGGCCCGTCCCCGAAATGCACACGGCCTGCATGGACGACCCTCCAGGGGGTCACGTCCATGCAGGCCGTGCGAATCTCGGGGGACGCCGTCGGCCGGCTACGGCTGCAGAGGCTTGCTCCGCAACTCGTCGCGGATCTCGGTGAGCAGGCTCTCGACGGTCTCGCCGGCGGGTGCCGGCTTCTCGAACCGCGCCTTGAGCGCCTGGTAGGGCTTGACGACGAAGAAGTAGACCACGAAGGCGAGGATGAGGAACGCGATGAGCGCGGTGAGGAACTTGCCGACCGGCACGTTCCCCGGGTTGTAGTTGCTGAAGTCGGGGCTGCCGCCCAGCTTGCCGAGCAGGGCCAGGATGATCGCGGTGAAGGTGGTGACGACGGTCGCGAACGCGCCGCCCATGATGAACGCAACGGCCAGTTCCACGAGGTTGCCGCGCATGATGAAGGCTCGGAAGCCCTTCATGGGTGTCCTTTCCCAGGTGAGTCGACCCCGGACGCGAGGCCGGAGGGTGGCCCCTCCCCGCCGAGGCTACGGGATGCCGACCAGCCTGGGGTGGAACGGGGCCGAAGCTCTGCAGACATCGGCCGGGCTCGCTGCGACGCCTCATCACCCAGCCGTGCCTCACCCGATGGCGATGCCCAGCGCCGACGTCGCCGCCCATCCGGCCAGCGTCACGGCGGACTTGGGAGGGCAGCTCACGACCACCACCGCACCCTGGGTGTTCGCGCCGAAGACCCCAACCTCGGACGCCGGTTGCGGCAGGGCCGCGACGCGCACCCGTTCGGCCACCGTCACGCTGGTGCCGTCACCCCTGGTCGCGACCACTGTCACGAGATCACCGATGCTCACCACCGACAGCAGGGAGGCGTCCGAGAGCCGGAACGGGACCAGCCGCTCGCCGGGCGCCGCGAGCGACTCCGCGTGCGAGAGCGACCTCGCGGTGAGGGGCGTCCCGGCATTCAGCGCCGCGGTGAGCGTGCGACCGACCGCGGCCCCGGCGTCGGACACCGCCTCCGAGGGCGCCAGCGCGACCGGGAACCGCCGCACAGTCAGGTCGTCGCGGCTCAGCGTGCTCCCTGCGACCAGGTCGTGCAGGGCGACGACGACGGGGACGGTCACCGGCGGGGGCGGGGAGGCCACCCCGACCAGGCACAGCATCGCGCCCGCCGCGCACAACGCTGCCAGTGGACGCCGGTGCCACGAGACGGCCCGGGTGAGGTTGCGGACGAGGGAGGTGAGCGTCACGCCCGGATTGTGCCGACGACGCGACGCAGCGGCCGGCTGCATCCACAGCCGACCGCTGGTTCGGGCGGGTTGGGGAGGTTGTCCACAACCTCCCGGAGGTCAGGACGCGGCGCGGGCCGCGGAGTCCGAGCGGCTCGACGACGACGAACTGGACGACGAGGACGACTCCGACGAGGACGACTCCGACGAGGACGACCCGGAGCCGCCGGCGTCCTTCTTCGCCGCGGCGGAGGTGGAGCGCGAGGAACTGCGGTTGTCGGTGGCGTAGAAGCCGGACCCCTTGAACACGACTCCCACCGGGTTGTACACCTTGCGCAGCGCGCCCTGGCACGCCTCGCAATGGGTCAGCGCCGGGTCGGTGAACTTCTGCACGACCTCGAGCTCACGACCACACTCGGTGCAACGGTATTGATAGGTGGGCATCGGCACCTCTCACGTGTCGCGTTGGGGATCATCAGGGGCTACCCGCTAGGGTACGGCCGCCGAACATAACACCGGAAATCGTGGCGATGTTCCCTTATCGTGCCGAACGTGCCGAATCCGCAGGCGACTCGGGGGGATCTCGACGCTGGCGGCGTCCACCCGGCCGATCGCCTGCAATTCCGGCAGTCGGCTGCCACCCGCCCCCCGGCTAGTGCGTCGGATGAATCCCCGACTGGGTCACCAGGGCGTCCACCCGCCGGTCGTGCGGCTCGGTCGGCACGTGGTCGACGACATCGGCGTCATCGAGCAGCATCCACACCGGGACGCCGGACCGTGCGGCCCCCAGCGCCCGGTCGTACCACCCGCCGCCCACTCCCAGGCGGCGTCCGTCACGGGTGGCCGCCAGACCGGAGCAGAGCACGAGATCAGCCGACGACAAGGGACGTTCCTCGGGATCGACGGGCTCGGGGATTCCCCACAGGCCCGGACGCAACGAGGCCCGTCCCGGATACACGGCCCACGCGGGGTCGTGCCGGCCGGCCAGCAGCGGCACCAGCACGACGTGCCCGGTGGCGGCCAACCGGTCGACCAGGTCGAGCGTGTGCGGCTCCCCGCCGGTGGACAGGTAGCAGGCCACCGTCGCCCCCGAGGGGACGGCCCCCAGCACCAGCGACGCCCGGCGGGCGTCGGCGTCCGCCCGCTGCTCCTCGCTGCGCACCGCCCGCGCGCGGCGGATCCTCGTCCTGAGCAGGCGCTTGGCCTCGCGGACGTCGCCCCCCGGGGCGGCAGCGGGGGACCCGGACTCCATGCGCTTATGGTAAGAGCCATGCCGATTTTCCGACGCCGCAAGCAGGAGCCCGAGGCCGAGCCGGCCACGCCGCCGCAGCCGCTGCCCGACGCGCCGCACGCGGAGGACGCCGGCCTGCGTCCGATGGCCACCCACCGCGACTACATCCTCAGCCAGATCGAGCCGCTCACGCCGTTCGGCATGTCGCTCGTCGATGCCTGGGGACTCGCGCTGTGCGAGGAGATCAGCTCCGACATCAACCTGCCCCGGTTCGACAACGCCCAGATGGACGGCTACGCGGTGCGCTCAGCCGACGTCGCCGGCGCGACCCAGTCGGAGCCGCTCACCCTCGCGGTGGTCGGCTCGATCTACGCCGGCGACGACAGCGACCTGCGGGTCGGACCCGGCCAGGCCGTGCGGATCATGACCGGTGCCCCCATCCCGGTGGGCGCGGACGCCGTGCTGCCGTTCGAGTTCACCGACCGCGGCGCGTCCAAGGTCAAGGTGCTCGAGCCGGTCTCGGTCGGCGAGAACGTGCGTCCGCTCGGCAGCGACATCGCCGAGGGCCAGGTGCTCGCGGGGGAGGGGCAGGTGCTCGACTCCCGGCTCATCGGGCTGCTCGCCGGCGTCGGCATCGACAAGGTGCTCGCCCGCCCGCGTCCGCGCGTCGTGGTCATCAGCACCGGCGCAGAGCTCGTCGAGCCGGGGCGTCCGCTCACCAACGCCGCCCAGATCTACGACGCCAACGAGCACCTCATCGCCGCCGCCGCGAAGGCCGCCGGAGCCCAGATCTTCCGGGTGCCCGCGCATACCGACGACCCCGACGAGCTGCGCAACGTCGTCAACGACCAGCTGATCCGGGCCGACCTCATTATCACCACCGGCGGCATCAGCGAGGGGGACGCCGACGTGGTCAAGCAGGTGATGCCCGGCATGGGGCTCACCGACTTCGCCGAGGTCGCCATCCAGCCCGGCAAGCCGCAGGGCTTCGGACTCATCGGCGAGGACAAGGTGCCGGTCATCATGCTCCCCGGCAACCCGGTGAGCGCCTACGTGTCGTTCCAGGCGTTCGTTCTGCCGGTGATCCGCCGGCTCATGGGCGTCGAGCCGGTCAACAACCCGCCGGTGCGCTGCGTCGCCGAGGCGATCATGCGCTCGACCAAGGGCAAGCTGCAGTTCGGGCGTGGGGTGGTCCGCAACGACAACGGACGCCGCTACGTGCACCTCGTCGGCGGCCACAGCTCCCACCTGCTCGGCGACCTCGCCCAGGCCAACGCGCTGGTGCTGCTGCCCCCGGAGGTCGAGAAGGTGGCGGCGGGCGACATCGTCCACTGCTGGCTGCTCGACCACGACTGAGCGGAGTCCCTCATGGGCGAGTTCGAGGACGACCTCATCGACGACCAGCCGCAGGCGCAGCTCACGCACCTGACGGCGTCCGGCGAGGCCCACATGGTCGACATCGGCGACAAGCAGCCGTCGGTGCGGCTGGCGTCCGCGGCCGGGATGGTGCTCCTGAGCAGCCAGTGCATCGCGCTGCTGCGCGACGGGTCGATCCCCAAGGGCGACGCGCTCGCCGTCGCCCGGATCGCCGGGATCATGGGCGCCAAGCGGACGCCGGACATCATCCCGCTGTGCCACCCGCTGCCGCTGAGCGGCGTCGACGTGCACCTGCACGTGCACGACACCGGGGTCGAGATCCGCGCGACCGTGCGCACCACCTACTCCACCGGCGTCGAGATGGAGGCGCTCACCGCCGTCACCACCACCGCGCTCGCCCTCATCGACATGGTCAAGGCCGTCGACAAGCACGCCCGCATCACCGACGTGCGGGTGACGGCCAAGTCGGGCGGACGCTCCGGCGACTGGCGCGAGCCCGAGGCCGACGGAACGCCGGCGGCGTCCGGTGGCCAGGTGTGGGACGAGTCCGACTTCCTGTCCTGAGCGCGCCCGGCCTCAGCGGTCGCCGATCGCGGCCAGCACCGGCTCGTGCGGCCACTCCTGGGTGAGGACCGCGGCCAGGTCGTCGTCGGGGCTGTCGGCGCAGTACGGCGTGTGCTCCGGGTTGCGGACGACCGCGCGCACCGGCGTCCCGAGCAGGTCCCAGACCGGCAGGGCGTTCGCCAGCCAGCCGTGCAGCACCAGGTCGGCGTACTCGGGCTCCCACCAGACGGCGAAGACGTGCGGGAGGTCGTCCGGGTGCACGGCCAGCCAGACGCCGAAGGTCACGGTGTGGCCACCGGTGAGTCGCACCGGGAGCAGCGCCCGGACGAACGCGCCGACGTTCGGCACCTGCATCATGACCGAGGTTCCAGCGTCCCCATGGCTCATCCAGGTGCCGGCAGTGTTTTCGCGATCCGGGGTCGCGAGGACCGGCTCGGGGAGCCTGAACCGGAAGTGTCGATCATGCGCGTCGAGCGGTCGGCCGCAGGTCGGGCAGGTGTCGGCGTCACTCATAGTCGGGGACGATAGTCAATCCGGACGCGGCGCGGGGTGTCTCCCCGGGATCACCGGGAGGGGCACATACCTTGTGCGTGTGGAACCCGCCGGACTGATCTTTGCCGCCCTTGTCGTCGTCTGGTTGGCCTACCTGGTGCCGTGGTTCACCACCCGCGATCACGTCGATCCAGCCGATCAGGCCGATACCGACGAGCCGCTCACGGAGTCGATGACCATGGTGCGCCGCTCGGCCGATTGGGACGTCGACCGGCCCGACCTCGACATCTCCACCCCGTTCACGCGCCGTGCCGCGCTCCGGGAGATGCGCCAGACGGCCCGGCTGGCCACGAAGCGCCGTCGGCGGCTGCTCG
>JAJYQH010000375.1 GCA_021794705.1 Actinomycetes bacterium
TCTCGGCCTCGTGGTGGGCGGTGGACATGGCGCGAGTCTAGATCGAAATGACAGGCATGTCATTCGGGCGTGCCCCCGTGTGCAGCCCTCGTCGTGACGTGTTTGGATGGTGGGCATGAGCTCTGAGCCGACGGCGCCCCAGGGGGCCTACCCTCCGCTGCCCTCCGACCGGCCGGTGAGATGGGGCATCCTCGCCACCGGAGGCATCGCCGCCACCTTCACCCGTGACCTGCAGCAGATCCCCGAGGACGCCCGCGTCGTCGCGGTCGGCTCGCGCGACCCGGATCACGCCCGGGCCTTCGCCGCCGAGCACTCGATCCCCACCGCGCACGGCAGCTACGAGGACCTGGCCGCCGATCCCGAGGTCGACGTCGTCTACGTCGCGACGCCCCACTCCCACCACCGGGAGGCCGCGGAGATCTGCCTGCGCGCCGGCAAGCACGTGCTCGTCGAGAAGCCCCTCACGGCGTCCCCCGCCGACACCGACCACCTGCTCGGTCTCGCCGAACGGTCGGGGCTGTTCTGCATGGAGGCCATGTGGACACGGTGCAACCCGCTCATCCGCCAGCTCGCCGACTTCGTCCGCGACGGCCGGTTCGGCGCGGTGCGCCACGTGGCGAGCAGCTTCGCCTTCCCCTTCGACGGGCCGCCCGACCACCGGCTGCTCAACCCCGACCTCGCCGGCGGCGCGATCCTCGACCTCGGGGTCTACCCGGTGCACGCCGCGCTGCTGCTCCTGGGGCGCCCGGACGCCGTCGTGGCCAGTGGGTCGCTCACGAGCACCGGGGTCGACGGGCACTCGACGGCGCTGCTCACCTGGCACGCCGACGGACACCGCCCGGCGGCCACCGCATCGCTCATGGCGTCGCTCGAGTGCGGGCCCGCCCAGAGCCTGTCGGTGGTCTTCGAGCACGGTCGGGTGGATTTCCCGACCAATTTCGTCGGGCCGCGCACGATGACCGTCACCGCCGCCCCCTCCGACGCACGGCACGGCGACCCCGAGCCGCAGGAGTACACCGCCACCGTGCCCGGCCACGGGTTCACGTTCGAGGCGCAGGAGGTCGCCCGCTGCCTCCGCGCCGGAGAGACCGCCAGCCCGCTCGTGCCGCACCAGGCCACGCGGGACGCCGCCGCCGTGCTCGCCGCCTGGCGCGCGGCCATCGAGGAGGGACGCTGATCATGCACCTTCTGCACGAAACCCTGCAGCACTACGCCTGGGGCTCGACCGACGCGATCCCCCGGCTGCTGGGGCTCCCCCCGACCGGTGAGCCGGTCGCCGAGGCCTGGTACGGCGCCCACACCAGCGCGCCGTCGCGGTTGAGCGACTCCGTCGCGCTCGACGCGTTCATCGCCGAGCACCCGGAGGTCCTCGGCGAGGCGAGTCGCGCGGCCTACGGCGACCGGCTGCCGTTCCTGCTCAAGATCCTCGCCGCGTCCGCCCCGCTGTCGCTGCAGGCGCACCCGACCCGCAGCCAGGCCGTCGAGGGGTTCGCCCGCGAGAACACGGCGGGCATCCCCGTCGCCGATCCGCTGCGTACGTACAAGGACGACTGGCCCAAGCCGGAGATGGTGCTGGCCCTCACTGAGTACACGGCCCTGTGCGGGTTCCGTGACCCCGACGACACGCGCAGCCTGTTCGACGGGCTCGGCGTCGTGCACCTGCTCGGCGACCTCATCGGCCCGCTGTTCAGCCGTCGCGGGGGTGCGGCCCTCGCCGAGGTGTTCCTCGACGTGCTGCGCTCGGGCGACCGGCCCGAGCACGTCCTCGAGATCACCGCGGCCGCCGAGCGTCACGTCCACGACGGGGGCGAGATCGGCGACTTCGCCGCCACGGCCCTCCACCTCGTCAAGCACTACCCGGGCGACCCCGGCGTCATCGTCGGACTGCTCATGAACAAGGTGGTGCTCCAGCCCGGCGAGGCCGTCCACCTGCCCGCCGGCAACCTGCACTGCTACCTCCAGGGCACCGGCGTCGAGATCATGGCCAACTCCGACAACGTCGTGCGCGGCGGCCTCACCTCGAAGCACATCGACATCGACGAACTGGTGCGGGTGGTGAGCTTCGACCCGGCGTCCCCCGACCTCGTGCCGGCGGTGGAGCAGGCCCCCGGGCTGTGGGAGTACCCCGCCGGCGAGCCCGAGTTCCGGCTGTGGCGGATGGAGGCGGCCCCCGACCGCGCCGTCGACCTCCCGGGCAGCGACAGGGCCCGGGTGGTCCTCGTCCTCGGTGGCTCGCTCGTCGACGACCGGGGGCTGCGTCTGGACGCCGGCACGGCGGCCTTCGCCCCCGCCGGCGAGTCGGTGCGCCTCAGCGGCGAGGGGTGGGGCGTCGTGGCGGCAGCGGGCGTCTGACTCCGTCCGGCCGCATCGAGGCGGCGGACGCCGGTGCCCGATGCGGCACAATGTTCCAGACGCCCGGCGTCCCGCCTCCGTAGCTCAGCGGCCAGAGCGCTCGCCTTGTAAGCGAGTGGTCGAGGGTTCGACTCCCTCCGGGGGCTCCCTGAGCGGCTGGCGATCTCGACGCAACGGCTGGCGATCTCTGCTCGTGGGGCGTCGAGAACGCCAGCAACAGCAGAGAACGCCAGCCACTCGACACCCCTGCCCCGGCCCGCGGCTGAGGGCGCCCGGCCGGGCACGGGCCCGGACGGCGTTTCCCGAAGACGGGAAACCCCAGCGGGAGCCACCGAGAATGAGGGTCTAAGCTTTCCGACTGCGGCGACCACCCGGAGGCCGCTGAGAGGATTTCCTGCCACATGTCAGTGACTCAACTGGCGGAGGCCACGCACCTACGTCGCGTAGGTGCCCGACCTCCCTTGTTCAGCTATCTCGCGGAAGTCTGGCGCCGCCGGGCGTTCATCACGACCCTCGCGACCTACCGCATGCGGGCCAAGTACGAGGCCAACCGCCTCGGCATCGTGTGGATCGCGCTGCGTCCCCTCGTCAACGCCGCCGTCTACGGCCTCATCTTCGGGGTCATCCAGACCGGCGCCACCCGCCCCAAGGACTACCCCGTCTACGTCGTCGTCGGCGTGTTCGCGTGGGAGTTCTTCATGGGCTGCTTCGTCGACGGGTCCCGATCGGTGACCAACAGCCGCAACATGGTGCAGTCGCTCGCGTTCCCGCGGATGACGCTGCCCCTGGCCGTGTGGGCGGAACGGCTGTACTCGTTCCTCATCACGCTCGTCGTCCTCGTGCCGATCCTCATCCTCTTCCACCACTACCCGTCCTGGCGGTGGCTGTGGTGCATCCCGCTGTTCGCGCTCTACGCGGTGTTCAACGCGGGTGTGACGATGATCCTCGCCCGGCTCACGGTGCACGTCACCGACCTCGCCGAGCTGCTCCCCTACGTCTCGCGCATCCTGTTCTACGCCTCCGGCGTGCTGTTCAGCGTGGACGCCGTGATGAAGGGCCACCCGACGATCATCAAGCTGTACGACGCGTACCCCATGTATCAGGTGCTGAAGATGGCCCGCCACTTCCTCACCAACGACAAGGGGACGAGCTTCCCGGTCCAGTTCTGGCTGTACCTGTCCATCGCCGCGGTCGTCACGCTGGTGGTGGGCGTCCTGTTCTTCTGGTCCGCTGAGGAGCGTTATGGCCGTGATTGAGGAATACAAGCGCCTCGGCGAACGGGGCGAGCCGGTGGTGGCGGTGGAGAACCTCCACGTCACCTACCGTGTCTTCGCCACCGGCAAGGCCGCTGGCAGCGCCCGCAGCGGCCTGCTCAAGGTCGCCCGCGGCATCCGCGAGGTGCACGCGCTGCGCGGCGTCTCGTTCGTCGCGCACGAGAACGAGTCGATCGGTGTCATCGGACCCAACGGGTCGGGCAAGTCGACCCTCATGCGCGCCCTCGTCGGCCTCACCCCGCCCGAGACGGGCGCGGTGTACGCCCGCTCCCGGCCCAACATGCTCGGCGTGGCCACGGCCGCCGCACTGCTCCCCGAGCTGTCGGGTGAGCGCAACATCGTCCTCGGCGGCCTCGCCATGGGCTTCACCCCGGCCGAGGTGCGCGAGATGCGCGACGACATCGTCGCCTTCGCGGAGCTCGAGGAGTCGATCGACCTCCCGATGCGCACGTACTCCTCGGGTATGGCGGCCCGGTTGAAGTTCGCGATCGCCGCGGCGCGCGCGCACGACATCCTCATCATCGACGAGGCCCTGTCCGTCGGTGACAAGCGGTTCCAGGAGCGCTCGGAGGAGCGCATCCGCGAGATCGCCTCGCACGCCGGCACGATCTTCCTCGTGTCGCACGCCATGAAGTCGATCCGCGAGACCTGCAGCCGGACCATCTGGGTCGACAAGGGCCTCATCGTCATGGACGGGCCCACCGACGAGGTGGTCGACGCCTACGAGGCGTCCAAGAAGTGAGCCGCGCGGCCCGGGACCTCAGCGGTCCCGGGCCAACAGCGCCTCGGCGATCAGCAGGTCGACCGGTTCGGTGATCTTGAGGTTGTGCGGCGATCCCTCGACGAGGTGCACCGGCACGTCCGGGGCGTAGCGCAGCACGACCGAACAGTCGTCGGTCGCCTCGAACCCCGGGTCGCGCCAGGCGGTGGCGTAGGCGTCGCGGATGGTCACCAGCCGGAACCCCTGCGGGGTCTGGCCTCGGTGCAGCCGGCGCCGGTCGGGAACCGCCACCAGCCGGGTGCCCTCGCTCTCGATGATCGTGTCGATCGTCGGGATGGCGACATAGACGGCGTCGTGAGCGTCGAGCGCGGCGACGCACCGCTCGATCGTCGCGGCGTCCACGAGCGGGCGCACCGCGTCGTGGAACAGCACCTTGTCGTCGGCCACGGCGAACCCGGTGAGCGCGTCGAGCGCCGCCTGGGTCGACTCGTTCCGCGTCCGGCCGCCGGCGACGACGGCACGCACCTTCGCGAAGGACGCCGCCACCGCCCGGGCCTCGGCGAGGAAGTCGGGGTGCATGAGCACGACGACGTCATCGATGAGCGGGGACGCGTCGAACGCGGCGATGCTGTGCTCGAGCACGGTGCGCCCGGCCAGGGGCAGCAGCTGCTTGGGCAGCGTGGCGCCCATTCTCACGCCGGTGCCCCCGGCGAGCACCACCGCGATCGCCCGTCGACCCGCCATCGTCCCTCCTCGTCGCACCCCGCCGGGGCATGTCGTGCCCTCGCGGGCAGTCTTCCATCGCGCGGCGCGGCTCAGCCACCCGGTCGGAACGAGCTCCCCACACTCGCGGCCGCGCCCTCGGCGATCGGCAGGACGCCCGCGCGCACGGCGTTGACCAACTGGGCGTGGTCGGCCTCGTTCTGGTCGGCGTAGGCCCGGGCGAAGCGGGCGAACGCGTCGAGCACGGCGTCGCTGCGCCCGAGATAGCCGGCGATCATCGACGCGCCGGCCGTGCGGGCGTGCCCCTTGCCGAGCAGGTGGCCGACGATGCCGGCGTAGTCGGACAGGGCGCGGGGCCCGATGGCGTCGAGCGGGACGGTCCCCTTCATGTTGCGGAACTGGCGCACGTAGTAGTCGCGGCCGTCGATCCGGGTGAAGCCGAGCAGCGGGTCGCTCACCGTCTGCAGCGCCTGCTGGTACTCGGCCACCCGCTGCCCCTGGTGGCGGTGCAGGGCGGTGGCCCCGTGCACGTAGGGGGCGAGCACCGAGCGCCGCGCCTGCTTGAGCTGCAGGAAGAGCACGTCGTCTGGGCTGCTGCCCTCGAGGAGCGCCACGTAGGCGCGCAGCCCCACCGACCC
>JAJYQH010000187.1 GCA_021794705.1 Actinomycetes bacterium
CCGGTGGCTCGCGGGTGCCGCGCCCGGCAGTTCTTACGACAGTCGCACCGACGACATCAGGCGGGCAGTTCGCGACCACGATCTGCGCCGTCGCGGGCGCTGACGAGGTCGACGATCTCCCGCTCGACGGCGTCCAGGGGCACCAGGTCGCGCCGTGCGCGGCACAGGACGACCGCCCCCTCGCAGCCGGCGAGCAGCAGATGGGCGAGGGTGGTGGCCCGCTCCCGGCACAAACCGACCCGCACCAGGTGATCGACGAGATGCGTCGTCCACGTGGAGAAGACCTGGTGTGCGGCCCGGCGTTCGGCGTCGTTCTCGCTGGTCACGGTGACACCGACCACCGCGCAGCCCAGCCGGAAGTCGGTCGCCACGAGCAGCGAGCGCCACACGTCCACGAACGCGCGCACGACCGCGACGGGGGTGGACAGGTCGCGCTCGGCGAGGCGGGAGCCGAGCAACCGGCAGGACTCCGCGAGGGCCTCCTCGATGAGCTGGCCCTTCCCCTGCGGGAAGAAGTGGTAGACGGATCCGCGGGGGGTTCCGGTGGCCTGGGTGAGGTTCTGGATGGAGGTCTGCTGCACCCCGCCTGTGGCGAGCAGGCGCATCGCGCCGGTGACCATTCTCGCGCGCACGTCCCTGACCATTGGGAAAGTGAATCACGCGTCGACGGCCTTGCCAGAGCGACATGCGCGGGTGGGTTGACGCCCGACGGCGCCCCACCTATCTTTTATGCCAGTCGATATATCGGCGCCACCGCTGGGGAGTAGTGGGGGGCGTGCGGGGTCGACTGGAGGCAGAGATCCGCTGGTCCCCTGACGCGGGCACCTCCTCTGCCTTCGGACCCGTGGGGTTGGGTCCGAGACGAAAGGCCGCCGGCGGAGGAAATATCCTCCGCCGGCGGTCTTTTGTCAGTGTCTCAGGCGAGACCTCGGGGTGCGGTCACTCCTTGACGTCGGCGTCCACCCAGTCGAACGTGCGGGTGACGGCCTTCTTCCAGTTGCGGTACAGGCGGTCGCGCTCGTCGGACTCGCCGCTGGGCTCCCAGCGCTTGTCCTCGGCCCAGTTGTCGATGACGTCCTGCTCGCCGTTCCAGTAGCCCACGGCGATGCCGGCGGCGTACGCGGCGCCGAGGGCCGTGGTCTCGGCCACGACCGGCCGCACCACCGGGACGCCGAGCTGGTCGGCCTGGAACTGCATGAGGGTGTCGTTGGCGGTCATGCCGCCGTCGACCTTGAGCTCGGTGAGCTTGACCCCGGAGTCGGCCTCCATGGCGTCGAGCACCTCACGGGTCTGGTACGCGGTGGCCTCGAGCACGGCCCGGGCGATGTGCCCGCGGTGGACGTACCGGGTGAGACCGACGAGGGCGCCGCGGGCGTTCGACTTCCAGTAGGGAGCGAACAGGCCGGAGAACGCCGGGACGAAGTAGGCGCCGCCGTTGTCCTCGACGGACTTGGCGAGCTCTTCGATCTCGGCGGCGCTCGAGATCATCTGCAGGTTGTCGCGCAGCCACTGCACGAGCGAGCCGGTGACCGCGATCGAGCCCTCGAGCGCGTAGATCGGCTTCTGGTCGCCGATCTTGTAGCAGACCGTGGTGAGCAGGCCGTTCTTGCTGGGAACGATCTCCTCACCAGTGTTCAGGATCATGAAGTTGCCGGTGCCATAGGTGTTCTTCGCCATGCCGGGCTCGAAGCACGCCTGGCCGAAGGTGGCCGCCTGCTGGTCGCCGAGGTCGCCCGCGAGCGGGACGTCGGGCAGCAGACCCTGACCACGGCCGACGCCGTAGACCTCGGACGAGCTCTTGATCTCGGGCAGCATCGACATCGGGATCGTCATGTCGGCGGCGATCTCGGCGTCCCAGCTCAGCGTGTTGAGGTCCATGAGCATGGTGCGGGAGGCGTTGGTCACGTCGGTGACGTGCACGCCGCCGTCGGTGCCGCCGGTCATGTTCCAGAGCACCCAGGTGTCCATCGTGCCCATGATCAGCTTGCCGGCCTCGGCGTCGGCCCGCGCACCCTCGACGTTGTCGAGGATCCACTTCACCTTGGGGCCGCAGAAGTAGGTCGCCAGGGGCAGACCCACCCGGGCCTTGTACTTGTCCTGGCCCTCGGCGCCTCCGAGCTCCTCGACGATCTTCGCCGTGCGGGTGTCCTGCCAGACGATCGCGTTGTAGACGGGCTTGCCGGTCTCCTTGTTCCAGACGACCGTGGTCTCGCGCTGGTTGGTGATGCCACAGGCGGCCAGGTCGTTGTGGTTGATGGAGGCCTTCGACAGGGCCTGGGCGACGACCTCGCGGACGTTGTCCCACACCTCGATCGGGTTGTGTTCCACCCAACCGGCCCTCGGGAAGATCTGCTCGTGCTCCTTCTGGCCCACCGAGACGATGCGTCCGGCGTGGTCGAAGACGATGGCACGGGTGCTGGTGGTGCCCTGGTCGATGGCCAGGATGTACTTGGTGTCACTCATTGTTGTTGCTTCACCTCATCGTGATGGTTGGGAAACTGCGGACCAGGCCGGTTGGCGTCAGGCCCAGAAGATGCGGTCGACGAGACCGGCGACAACGGCGCCGGCGAGCGGGCCGAAGACCGGGACCCACGAGTAGCCCCAGTCGGAGCTGCCCTTGCCCTTGATCGGCACGAGGGCGTGGATGATGCGGGGACCGAGGTCGCGGGCCGGGTTGATGGCGTATCCGGTGGGGCCACCGAGTGAGGCGCCGATACCGACGACGACGAGCGCGACGGCCAGCGGGCCGAGGCCGGACGGCGAGTAGCCGGCCAGCAGCACCCACATCACGAGGACGAAGGTCGCGATCGCCTCGGTGATGAAGTTCCACGCGTAGCTGCGGAGCGCCGGGCCGGTCGAGAACGTGCCCAGCTTGAGGGCGGGGTCGCAGTCGGCGTCGTAGTGCTGCTTGTAGGCCAGCCAGGCGAGGAAGGCGCCGAACATGGCGCCGGTGAGTTCGCCGGCGAGGTAGATCAGGGTGTGGGTGAAGGAGGGCGACACGCCCGTCGTGTAGTCCTTGCCCGCGACCAGGAGGCCGATGGTGACGGCGGGATTCAGGTGGGCGCCGGACTTGTAGGCGGCGTAGACGCCGACGAGCACTGCGATACCCCATCCCCAGTTGATGTGGAGGAAGCCGGTTCCCGCACCCTTGGAGCCGGGGAGGAGGTTGTTGGCGACCACACCGACACCGAGCAGGAGCAGCATGGCGGTTCCGAGGAATTCCGACCCGAATAGTGTCGCGGCCGACGTTTCTAGGAGAATCACGAGAGCATCTCGATTCTGGTGCCGAGGCACCGGTGAAAGAGCCTTGCGGCGGGTGTTGAATATTCACGCCCGGGGAGGGTGGCGGGATGGGCGCCGACGCCCTCGGAGGTGTGCGCGCAGCTCACCCGGGACCCCCCCACGGCATCGAGGAACCGACAGCCATTGTCGACCCGAACCGTTCGCGCCCCCGTGGCCGCTGATCCTCAAGGCGTCCGTCGGCAGTTGTGAACGGCGATTTCGAGCCTGTTCCTGCGGGGACACTAACGTGCAGTGCAACGATGCGCTACCGTCATGAACGCATGTGCAGGGAAGGACAGGTGGGATGCACGAGCGATCCGAGCAGATGTACCTCGCGGCGTCGATGTACTACGTACAGCACGAGACAATGGAATCGATCGCCCGGCAGTTGGGCGTTTCCCGATCGACCGTGTCGAGGTTATTGAGTGACGCGCGCGAGACCGGTCTCGTGCGCATCAGTTTATCCAATCCCACTGGTCCTAAATCGTCCCTGGCGACCGACATTTCCCGGATGTTCCACGTCACCACCCACATCGTGCCGGTGCGGGAGGCGTCCGCGGAGCTGCACCGGCTCGATCGGGTGGCCCGCGCAGCGGGACTGCTTGTCAGCGACGCGATCACCGACGGCATGACCATCGGGATCGCCTGGGGGACGACGCTCAGCGCGATCGTCAAGTATCTCCAGCCCCGCGACGTGACCGGCACGACAGTGGTGCAGCTCAACGGCGGGGCCAACAAGTCGACCTCGGGGATCCCCTACGTGGGCTCGATCATCAGCGAGGTGGCCGAGGCGTTCGGGGGCAGCGTCGTGCACTTCCCCGTGCCGACCTTCTTCGACTACGCCGAGACCCGGCGCGCGATGTGGCGCGAGCGGAGCGTGCGCTCGGTGCTCGACGTGCAGTCGCACCTCGACCTCGTCGTGTTCGGGGTGGGCTCGCTCACCGGGCCGGTGCGCTCGCACGTGTACTCGGCCGGCTATCTGGACGCCCACGACTTCGAGGAACTGCGGGCGGAACGGGTGGTCGGCGACGTCTGCACGGTGTTCCTCCGCGAGGACGGGTCGTATGCCGACATCTCCCTCAACGCCCGTGCCACCGGCCCCACGCCGGCCGAACTGCAGCGGGTGCCCCGGCGCTTCTGCGTCGTGGCGGGCGCCGCGAAGGCGCGACCGCTGCTGGCCGCGCTGCGGGCCGGGGTCGCGACCGACCTGGTGATCGACGACGCGACGGCCCGGACCCTGCTCGAGATGGTCTAGGAACCGCTCAGTCGGGCTGATCGATCCCGACGATCGACACCCGGATCGCTCCGAAGCTGCTGCACCGGAAGACGAGGTCGAGGGAGTCGACGGGCTGGCGCCGGGTCTCCCGGATCATCCGGCGCGAGGCCGCGAAGGCGAGGCTCGCCAGGCTGCCGGGGTGCTCGGCGTGGGCGAGCAGCACGGTACCGTCGGCGAACTGGAGCCGACCGACGCGCTGCACCGGAGACGGGAACACGCCCCGCAGCGGCGTACCCCGCTGGCACAGCGTGGTGACTCGGGCGCGCGCGAGGTCGCGCCAGGAATCCGACCCGTCCACGTCGGGAAGGTCGATCTCGGGCAGGCCCCGTGCTTCGCTCCGCTCGTGCCCCCACTGCGGCATAGGTTCAGTGTGAGCCCGCCGGAATTGAGGCACAACGATTCCCCGATAACGGATCGGCCTCGATCCGCGGCGCCGACGGCTGCCGGCGGTCACGACACCGCGGCGGACAGCACCTCGCGCAGCCTCCGTTCGGTGTCGTAGCCCGGGCCGTCCACTGCGTCACCGCCGGGGCCGCCGTAGGCCCGGGTGGGGAAGCCGCCTTCCGACAGCGGCTGCCAGCCGGGGGATCCGGTGGTGACGAACCGCACCCAGTCGGCGTGCATCGTCTCGGCGAGCGAGGCGGGCGGGTTCGGTCCGCACGCGGCCGCAACCTTCTCGGCGTCCAGGCAGTCGAACACGAAGGGCAGGTCGCTGCAGTGCACCGCCATGCCGCTCGGGCCGTGATGGCGGAAGTCGTACAGCCAGGTGTTGGGCAGACGGGCCTCGGACGCGTCGACGGCGGGGATTCGGAACATCTCGTCGGTCGTGAGCTGGCCGAGCAGGCCCGCGGGGGAGAGCTCGGGGTGCGCGGCCGCGTAATCATCCTCGAAGCCGTCCAGCAGCCTGTGCAGCACCGCGCTCGGCCCGGTCTCGTCGAGTGCCCGGGCGAGCTCGCGGCCGCCCTGGGTGAACTCGTGCTCGACGGTGCCGATGAGCAGGGGCACGTGCGCCGTAAGGGCCGCGCCCTCGCCGAACGTGCGGGGCAGCAACTCGCCGTCGCCGACCGGCGTGAACGGCAGGCCGCGCGCCGCATCGCCGGACAGCGCGGCGACGACATCGTCGGTGCTGCGCAGCGGGGGATTGAGC
>JAJYQH010000334.1 GCA_021794705.1 Actinomycetes bacterium
GCTCAACTGCGAGACCGCCTCCCGGACGCTCAGGATGTCGGGCAGCGCCTCGAGATCGTGGTCCTCCGCGGCCAGGTGCTGGCCGAGCGTGGCGTCCGTGCCGGACGACGGCGCGTCCAGGGACAACGGGCGGTAGCTGAGCCCGATTCCCTCGCACTCGGCGAGCTGGCGCTGGTCGACGCCCATCTCCTCGGACAGCTCGGTCAGGGTGAGCGTCGACTGGTGCGACTGCTCCGCAACGCCGCGGTGGGCGGCGGTGCGGGCGCGCAGCTCCTGCACCCGGCGGGGCGGCCGGACCACCCAACCGAAGTCGCGGAAGTAGCGCTTGAGCCCACCGGTGATGGTGGGGATCGCGAACGCCGCGAACTCTCCCTTGTCAGGCTGGTACCGGTGGACCGCGGAAACGAGCGACTCGCTGGCGACCTGCATGAGGTCGTCCTGCTCGAGTCCGCGGTTGGCGTAGCGGCGGGCGAGCGACTCGCACAGGTCGAGGTTGGTCTCCACGACCTCGGCAAGCAACTCCTGCCGCATCTGCGGGGACCGGCACGCGCCGATCTCCCGGAACAACTGCTGGGTCCTTCGTTCGCGTGCCCTACGGCTGGCGCGCGTGCTTCGTCCACTTGTTGCCATGGGTGGCTCTCCATCACGTTCGAGGGTGGGTCGGTACTGAGGTGAACCGTTCGGCTTGTCCACCGTCGCACCGGGCCCGGGGAGCGACAACCCCCTCGTGGCGAAGTCCACGCAAAAGGGTGGAGGGTCCGCGGAGCCCCGGAAGCGGTTCACGCGGGACGCGCGCCGAAGCGGCCCGCGGGCTTCACCCGAAGGGGTGGAGGCGTCCCGGACGCCGCCCACCCGGGTCTCCCGGGGCCCTCGTTTGCGGCTCCCCACCGCGGGTAAACGATGCCCGTACGAGGCCCTTCCCGAGCATCACCCACGCCCTCGACGGCGTGGCCGCGCAAAGGAGATCACATGTCGCACGCACCCCGGGTGCGCAGCCCGAACTCCGTTCTGGGCCAGCCCGGCTTCTCGAAGTCGTACGGATTTGCGCTGGTCACAGCCGTGTTGTTCCTCGGCGCATGGATCGGGCAGTTCTTCACCCAGCTCATCGCGACGAGGGATCAGGCCTCCCAGCAGGGGCAGAACCTGCACTGGGGGCAGTTCCTCGCCCAGTTCTTCGCGGCGACGCTCGCCAACTGGCAGGCCGAGTTCCTGCAGTTGCTCTGGCAGGCGGCCGGGCTCGCGCTGCTGCTGTTCTGGGGCTCGTCCCAGTCGAGGGAGTCGGATGAACGGATCGAGACCAAGCTCGACGTGCTGCTGCAGGCACAGGGCCTCGATCCCGACCGGATCTCGCGTCACGTGAACCAGTCCCTGTGAGCCTTGCGCCCACCCCGCCGGCGAGCGGCCCGGCAACCGTCACCCCACCCCGAGGAGAGATACCCATGTCGAACACCCTCACCTGCCCCGTCTGTGGCAAGGAGATCGTCGAGGAGCAGGCGCCCGCGACCGCCGAGTACGACGCCCAGACCTACAGCTTCTGCTCGGTGGAGCACCGCGACGCCTTCCTCGAGTCGCCCGGCCGCTACGTCGGCAACACCGGGAGCTGATCCCGGTCGCGTTCAGCGGCCGCCGGGCCCCGCCCCGTCCGAGTAGGAGCGCGGGGCGGGGCGGCGTCCTCCGACGGCGAGCGGGAGCGCCAGCCACAGCACCACGCAGATGAGCAGCGTGACCACTCCGGCGGCCACGGCCGCCGCGCTGCCCACGAGGAAGCCGAAGGTCAGCGTCGTGACGCACATCACCGTCGCGCCGAGCAACACCAGCCCCACCCGCGCGAGGGCGTGCCCGACGGTGACGAGGCGGTCCTTGACATGCTCACGGAAGAGGATGCGGTGGCTCACGATGGGGGCGACGATGAACAGCGTCGCCAGGGTCGAGAACATGATCGCGGCGAGATAGACGATCCGCAGCCAACCGCGGAGCTCGGTGAACCGGGACTCGAACGGGAGGGTCAGCAGGAAGCCTGCCAGCAGCTGGATGCCGGTCTGGGTCACGCGCAATTCCGAGAGGAGCTCGGTCCACTGCCGGTCCAGCCGTTCCCCGGGTGCCTCGTCGCGATCGCCGCGTCCGCTGTCCGCGCGCGCGGCCTCGCCGGGGTTCTCGTCGGAGGACCGCTCGTGGCCGGACTCGTGCTGGGCCCGCGAACCGCTGGCTGACGTCACGGGACGGCTCCTTCCTGCGCGAGCCTGTCCGCCCGGGGCGGGAGGTCCCCGGGCGGACAGGTCATGGTGCCCAGACGATAGCTCGGGCGGCCGCGAGCCGGCCTCGAGGCGTCCGGGCTAGATGAGGGTCTCGCCGCCCGTCACGCCGACGATCGTGCCCGACACGTAGCTGGCGTCCCGCGGCGACGCGAGGAAGACGTAGGCGGGGGCCAACTCGGCCGGCTGCCCGGGACGACCCAACGGGGTCTTCTTCCCGAACGTCTCCATGTCCTTGGCATCGCGGGTCGCCGGCTGGAGCGGCGTCCAGATCGGGCCCGGCGCCACCGCGTTCACCCGGATGCCCTTCGGCCCCAGTTCCTTGGCCATGTTCTGGGTGAGGTTGTTGATCGCCGCCTTGGTCGCGGCGTATTCGAGCAGCTTCTCCGACGGCTCGTACGCCTGCACCGAGGTGGTGTTGATGATGCTCGAGCCCTCGCTCAGGTGCGGCAGCGCGGCCTGGGTGATCCACAGCAGGGCGCCGATGTTGGTCTTGAGGATGCGGTCGACGATCTCCGGGTCGAGGCCTTCGATGCCGCCGGGGCGGTCCTTGGTCCACTGGAAGCCCGCGTTGTTGACGACAACGTCGAGGCCACCGAGTTGTTCCACCGCCTTCGCGACCACAGTGCGGCAGGTCTCGACGTCGGTGAGGTCACCGGGAACGAGAACGCCCTTCCGGCCGGCCTTCTCGACCCAGCCGATGGTGTCCTCGGCGTCCGGCTGCTCCTCCTCGAGGTAGGAGATGGCGACGTCGGCGCCCTCCCGAGCGAAGGCGATGGCGACCGCCCGGCCGATGCCGGAGTCGCCGCCGGTGATGAGCGCCTTGAGGCCCTCCATCCGCCCGGACCCCTGGTACGACTCCTCGCCGTGGTCGGGGTTCGGCTGCATCGGCCCGGTGAGGCCGGGCGGCTGCTGTTCCTGGGCGGGGATCGACTCGGGACGGTCCTGACCCGCGTCGGGCAAAGTGCGGAAGTCATCCTTGGGGTTTGAGGTCATGTGCACGCAGTACCCAGTCACGGGCGGGTCTCACACCGGTGGGTGCCGGGATGCCGCCTGAGGGGTGGGCTCGAGCCCCCGCCGCCGGCGTCCGGGTTCGGCGGGAGCGTTGGTGGGTATGCAGGCAGCGGGAAGGGAGAACGCGTGAGAATCGAGGAACTGCTGCTGGTGCGCCACGGCGAGAGCGTCGGCAATCTCGCCGCGGCCGAGGCCTACCAGGCGGGCGCGGAGGTGATCCGCGTCGACACACGGGACGCCGACGTGCCGCTGTCGCCGCTCGGACGCACCCAGGCCGACGCGCTGGGGAGCGCGCTCGCGCCCCGACTCAGCGACGGGGTCGCCACCGTCGTGTGGTCGTCGCCCTATCTCCGGGCCGTGCAGACCGCCCACGCCGCGCTGACGGTCGCCGGCGTCGACCCGGGGATGCGCCTGGACGAGCGGCTCCGCGACCGGGAGTTGGGGGTGCTCGACCTGCTCACCCAGATCGGCGTGGCGGCCCGGTACCCCGTCGAGGCCGAGCGCCGCCGCTGGCTGGGCAAGTTCTATCACCGCCCGCCGGGGGGCGAGTCGTGGGCCGACGTCGCCCTGCGTCTGCGCAGCTTCCTGCGCGATCTCGACGACACGGCGTCGGCCGAGCGCGCGGTGATCGTCACTCACGACGCCGTCATCATGCTCCTGCGCTACCTCTGCGAGGGGCTGTCCGAGGCGGAGGTGCTCGACCTCGGTCTCGCCGACCCGGTCCGCAACGCCGCGCTCACCATCCTGCGTCGGGTGGCGTCGGGCTGGGAACTCGTCACCTACAACGACGTCCGGCACCTGCAGGGCACCGGAACACCCGTCACCGAGCATCCAGGGGAACCATGACCGCCGACGTGACCGATCTCACCCCGCGACTGCTGCGCGGCTGGCCGCTGCCGGAGCCGGGCTCGTCGAAGTACGAGCGGGGCAGCGTTCTCGTCGTCGGGGGGGCCGCGAAGACGCCGGGCGCGGTGGCCCTCACCGGCCTCGGGGCACTCCGGGTCGGCGCCGGCCACCTCTCCGCCGCCGTCGCCGAACCGGTCGCTGTCCCCCTCGCCGTCGCGCTGCCGGAGTCGGGCGTCACCCCCCTGCCCGCGACGCCGAGTGGATCGGTGAGCGGGCAGGGCATGGAGGCGCTCGCGGACGAGTTGCACCGCACCGACGTCGTCGTGGTCGGCCCTGGGCTCGACGCCCCCGACGAGACGGCCACGTTGCTCGAAGCGCTCGTGCCCCTGCTCGGACCCGAGACCGGCCTGTTGCTGGACGCCTTCGCCCTCGGCTGCCTGCCCCACCTGGCCTCACCCATCCGGCTCTCTGGGCGGCTCGTGCTGACGCCCAACGACCAGGAGGCCGCGCGGCTGCTGGAGGGCTCCTTCGACGCCACGCCGGAAGAGGTCGTCCAGATCGCCCACCGCTACGACGCGGTCGTCGCCTGTCACGACCTGGTCGCCACCCCCGACGGCAGGCTCTGGCGGATCGGCAGCGGACACGCGGGACTCGCAACGTCGGGGTCGGGCGACGTGCTGTCGGGCGCGATCGCCGGCATCTGGGCCCGCGGCGCGTCCCCCGAGCAGGCCGCCTGCTGGGGCAAGCAGTTGCACACCACCGCCGGCGACAGGCTCGCGGCGCGGGTCGGCCCGATCGGCTTCCTGGCCCGGGAGATCATCGACGAACTTCCGGCGGTGTTGCGCGAACTGACTCTCTGACCGCTGTGGGGAGGACGCGCGACGAGCCACTCGTGCGCCCCGCGATGTGCCCGATGCCGGGCCTGCCAGCCGCGGGGCCCGGCCTGCGAGGTCTGGAGGACCCAGTCCGCCGGCTGCTGCGGGCCGGGCCTACCCGTCATCGGGTGTGGGACTGGCGTAGTGGTGGCCGGTGGGGGTGGTGATCAGCACCTCGCGGATCTCGCGTGCTTCGCCGCTGTGAGGGTGGCCGGTGTGCCAGTCGTGGTGGAGTTCTGTCAGGAGCACGGCCTGGTTCCAGCCGGGTGCTTGTTTGGCGTGGTTGCAGCGTTCGCACAAGCCTTGCCCGTTGGTGGCGGTGGTGGGTCCGCCCTCGTAATAGGGGACGATGTGGTCGATGTGGCGGATCTGGGCGTCGCAGTAGGGGGTGCGGCAGGACTGGTCGCGCAGGGTGATGAACTCGGCGAGCCCGTCGGGGAAGAACCGGGCTTCGGATTCCATCGCCACCAGGCCACCCTTCGGTCTGGCGTAGAGCTTGCGTACCCACGACGCCACCGCGGGTGCCGCGGCGATCAGGCGTCGGGCCAGTGGTGCGGGGATGGGTCCGTGGCCGTGGATCCGGCCCGGCCGGTCGCCGCCTTCGAGGAGTGTGTCGGCGGGCATGACCAGGTGCAGGGCGACCGGCACCGCGTCCGGGGTGCTCTGTCCGGTGATGCGGACGACCAGGTCGTCGGCC
>JAJYQH010000125.1 GCA_021794705.1 Actinomycetes bacterium
AGGGCTTGTCCGGGCTCCCGCCGACGAGGGCGACGACGCCCGGCCGCTCACCCAGGCGCGCGCGCACGTCGCTCGCGAGAGTGCGGAGCTCGTTACCCCCGACCCCCGGGACCTGGCCCCCGACGAAGGCGATCCCGTTGACGTCGACGGCGGACGCCACCATGTCGGCGACCCCCGCGCGCAACTGCGCGGTCTTGAGGTCGGCGATCTGCTTCTCGGCGTCCTTGAGCTCGGCCACCAGCCGTTCGACCCGGTCGGTGAGCTGGTCGGGCTGCACCCGGAGGATCTGGGTGAGCCCGTGGACGAGGGCCCGCTCGGCCGCGAGGTGCTCGAACGCGTCGGTCGAGACGAGCGCCTCGACCCGGCGGGTGCCCGACCCGACCGACTGCTCGCCGAGCAGGCTGAGCAGCCCGATCTGGGACGAGCGCTGAACGTGGGTGCCGCCGCAGAGCTCGCGCGACCACGGGCCGCCCAGCTCGACCATGCGCACGATGGGCGGGTACTTCTCGCCGAACATCGCCATCGCGCCCATCGCCCGCGCCTGCTGCAGCGGCATCTCGGTCGCGGTGACCATGAGGTCGTCGCGGATCGCCTCGTTGGCCCGCTGCTCGATCTCGGCGCGCAGCGCCGGGGACAGCGCCTGCTGGGCCGAGAAGTCGAAGCGGAGGTAGCCGGGCTTGTTGTACGACCCGGCCTGGGTCGCGGTCGGACCGACCAGCTCGCGCAGCGCGGCATGGATGATGTGCGTGGCCGAGTGGGCCTGCGCCGCGCCCTGCCGGTGGAAGCGGTCGACCTGGGCCTCGACCTCGTCGCCCACGGCGAACTCGGCGCCCGACTCGGGGATCTGCACCTTGTGCACGATCAGTCCGGGCACCGGACGCTGGACGTCGAGGACCTCCAGCTCGGTGCCGTTGATCCGCAGCACGCCGGCGTCCGAGTCCTGGCCGCCGGACTCCGCGTAGAACGGCGTCTCCTCGAGCACCAGTTCGGCCACCCCGGTGGCGACCCGGTCGGTGACCCGGCCGTCGGCGATGATGCCGCGCAGCGTGGTCGGCAGCTCGAGGTCGGTGTAGCCGCGGAACGGCGTCTCCCCCGGCTCCCGCAGCTGCGAGTACACCTCGGTCGACACCCCGGACATCTTCTTCGCCCGCGCGTCGGCCTTGGCGCGCGCCTTCTGCTCGGCCATGAGCTCGGTGAACCGGCCCCGGTCGACGCTCAGGCCCTGCTCGGCCGCCATCTCCAGGGTGATGTCGATGGGGAAGCCGTAGGTGTCGTGCAGCTGGAACGCCCGGTCGCCGCTGAGCACCTGGGACCCGGACTGCGCGACCTCGCGGGTGGCGGCGTCGAACAGCGTCGTGCCCGCGGACAGCGTGCGGCGGAACGACTCCTCCTCCGCGGTGGCCACCGGCAGCACCCGCGCCCACTGCTCGTCGATCTCCGGGTAGGTGGTGTCCATGAGGGTGCGGCTCACCGACAGCAACTCGGGCAGCACGGGGTCGTGGACGCCGAGCAGCCGCATCGCGCGGACCACCCGCCGCAGCAGGCGGCGCAGCACGTAGCCGCGCGCCTCGTTGCCGGGGGTGACGCCGTCGGTCATGAGCATGAGCCCCGAGCGGACGTGGTCGCCGACCACCCGCAGCCGCACGTCGTCGTCGGCGTTGGCGCCGTACTTCTTGCCGGCCATCTCCGCCGCGCGGGCGATGACGGGGAACACCTCGTCGATCTCGTACATGTTGTTGACGCCCTGCAGCAGGAACGCGATCCGCTCCAGGCCGGCGCCGGTGTCGATGTTCTTGCTGGGGAGGGGTCCCGCGACGTCGAAGTCGTCCTTCGCCCGCACCGCGGAGAGCTCCTCGGTCTGGAACACGAGGTTCCAGATCTCGAGGAACCGGTCCTCGTCGGCCTCCGGCCCACCGTCGCGCCCGTGCTCGGGCCCGCGGTCGATGTAGATCTCCGAGCAGGGCCCGCCGGGGCCGGGGATGCCCATGTTCCAGTAGTTGTCCTTGAGCCCGCGCATCTGGATGCGCTCCCGCGGGACGCCGACCTTCTGCCACAGGTCGACTGTCTCGTCGTCGCCGTGCAGCGCCGTGACCCACACCAGGCCCGGATCGAAGCCGAAGCCCCCGTTGTGCTGCTCGCTGGTGACGAGCTCCCAGGCCATCTCGATGGCGCCCTGCTTGAAGTAGTCGCCGAAGGAGAAGTTGCCGAGCATCTGGAAGAAGGTGCCGTGCCGGGTCGTCTTGCCCACCTCGTCGATGTCGAGGGTGCGCACGCATTTCTGCACGCTCACCGCCCGCTTCCACGGCGCCGGCTCCGCCCCGGTGAAGTACGGCTTGAACGGCACCATGCCCGCGTTGACGAACAGCAGCGTCGGGTCGTTGTAGAGCAGGGAGGCGCTGGGCACGTCGGCGTGGCCGTGGCGTTCGAAGAACTCCACGTAGGTGCGCGCGATGTCAGCGGCCTTCATCTGTTCGTCTCCATCGATCGTGGGTAAGGGACCTCCACGGACCCGGTGCACGGCACCAGGGCGGCTGTCACCTGGATGCCGATTCGAGGTGACAGTCTACGTGCGCCCGGCCAGGGCCCGCACCGCCCGCCCGGCGGCGTCCCTCGCACCCACGCGGGTGGGATCGAGGGGGTCGCGCGTCCTGACCCCCGGGCGCCGGGGTATCGCGTGGCTAGCATGACCGAACCGGCGCGGCTCCGGGCCGTCGCCACCAGCGTTGATGATGGGAGGAGCCGACATGACCACCTCTGAGACCGCACGACCGGACGCCGGCACAGCGACGGGAGCGCCCGATCGCGGGGCGGCGTCCCGGGGAAGCGTGTGGAAGTACACGGCGAGCAATTCCCTGCGCAAGTTCTCGCTCAACCACGGCACCGACCTGGCCGCGGCCCTCACCTACTACAGCGTCCAGGCGCTGTTCCCGGCGCTGCTGGCCCTCGTGTCGCTGCTCGGAGTGTTCGGCAATGCGACGACGACGACGAACACCCTGCTCGATCTCATCCACAAGTTCGTGCCGGGCGCCGCCACCAACAGCATCCAGCCGGTCATCACCAACATGGTGAATGCGAAGGGCTCGGGCATCGCCCTGGTCATCGGCATCCTCGTCGCCACCTGGTCGGCGTCCGGCTACGTGCGGGCGTTCGGGCGTGCGATGAACCGCATCTACGAGGTGCCCGAGGGCCGCCCGATGTGGAAGCTGCGGCTGTCGATGTTCGTGCTCACCATCGTCATCGAGGTGATGGCCGCGCTCGTGCTCGCCGCCCTCGCGGTCAGCGGCACCGTCGCCCAGGCGGTGTTCTCCCTCATCGGCATCGGCTCGGTGGGGCTACTCGTGTGGAACATCGCCAAGTGGCCGGTGCTGCTGTTCGTCGTGATGGTGATCATCGCCCTCCTGTACAGCTTCACGCCCAACGTCAAGCAGCCCCGCTTCCGCTGGCTCAGCATCGGGGCGTCCGTGGCGCTGGTGGTGTGGATCGTCATCTCGACGCTCTTCGGCTTCTACGTCGCCAACTTCGGCCGCTACAACAAGACCTACGGCACCCTCGCGGGCGTCATCATCATGCTGCTGTGGCTGTGGATCACCAATGTGGCGCTGCTGCTCGGCTCCCAGGTGGACGCCGAGGTCTACCGCACCAAGCAACTCGAGGCCGGCGTCGCCGCCGAGCGCACCGTGCAGATCCCGCTCAAGGACGACGCCGCGGTGGAGAAGGCCGACCGCAAGGAGGCCAAGTCCGAGCAGGCCGGACGCCGCATCCGCCTGGACGCGACCGAGGGATCGAACGGAACGCCGGACACCAGCACGATTCGGCGCCGCAGGGCGGAACTGGACGAGGACGGCTTCGCGGCGGGCTCCGAGAACCGGTAGCCGGCGCCGCCGGGCTCACTCCTCCGGCTGCTCCGCCCGTCCGAGAAGGCCGCGGAGCAGCCGCACCCGCTCCCCCAGCCCCGCCTCGTTGCCGTGGTCGGTGGGCTGGTAGTACCGGGCCGCCGCGAGGGCGTCGGGCAGGTACTGCTGCTCGGCCACGCCGTGCGGGTGGTCGTGCGCGTACCGGTAGCCCACGCCGTGCCCGTACCTGGACGCCGTCGAGTAGTGGGCGTCGCGCAGGTGGGGCGGCACCTCGCCGATGCGCCCGGCCCGCACGTCGGCGAGCGCGGCGCCGATGGCGGTGGTCACGGCGTTCGACTTCGGCGCCAGGGCAGCGGCCACGGTCGCGTGCGCGAGGGTCAGCTGGCCCTCCGGCATGCCGATGAGCTGCACGGCCTGGGCGGCGGCGACGGCGGTCTGGAGCACAGAAGGCGCCGCCATCCCGATGTCCTCGCTGGCGAGGATGATGAGCCGGCGGGCGATGAACCGGGGGTCCTCGCCCGCCTCCAGCATGCGGGCGAGGTAGTGCAGGGCGGCGTCCACGTCGCTGCCCCGGACGCTCTTGATGAACGCGCTGATGACGTCGTAATGCTGGTCGCCGTCGCGGTCGTAGCGCACCGCCGCCCGGTCGACCGCGAGCTCGACGGCGTCCGGGCCGATCGTCGTCGTCCCCTGCCGGTCGGCCACCGCGGCGGCCTCCTCGAGATAGGTGAGCGCCCGGCGTGCGTCGCCCCCGGCCAGCCGGATGATCTGGTCGCGGGCCTGCCCGTCGAGCAGCATCGGCTCGCCGGCGGCCGTGCGGACGCCGCGCTCGTCGGTGAGCGCGCGGTCGACGAGCACGACGATGTCGTCGTCGGTGAGCGGGCGGAGGGTGAGCAGCAGCGACCGGGACAGCAGCGGGGCGATGACCGAGAAGCTCGGGTTCTCGGTGGTGGCGGCGATGAGCGTGATCAGCCGGTTCTCGACCGCCGGGAGCAGGACGTCCTGCTGGGCCTTGTTGAACCGGTGCACCTCGTCGACGAACAGCACCGTGCCGGTGCCGCGCTCCAGCTCGCGGCGGGCGCGATCGAGTTCGGCGCGCACCTCGCGGACGCCGGCGGTGACCGCGGAGATCTCGACGAACCGGCGCTTCGAGGTGTGCGAGACGACCGAGGCGATCGTGGTCTTCCCGACGCCCGGAGGCCCCCAGAGGAACACCGACATGGCGGCCTGCCCCTCGGCCAGCCGCCTCAGCGGGGACCCGGGGCCCAGCAGGTGGCGTTGGCCGACGATCTCGTCGATGCTGCGCGGGCGCATCCGCACGGCCAGCGGCACATCGGCGTGCCCCGCGGCGCCGAGGGAGCCCCCGGTCGCCGACCCGGAGGGAGTCGACGGCTCGGGCGTGCCGAAGAGATCTGTCTGCTCGGTCATGGCCCGCTCAGCCTATCCCGCGGGCCCGACGACCCGACCGGTGCTAGCGGACGGGCAGGTGCGCGCCGAGCCACTCGGCGGTCACCCGCCACGCACCCCGGCTCGCCGTTTCGTGGTGGAACATCGGCAACGGGTTGTCGAACGCGTGGCCGGCGCCCGGCCACACGTCGACCCGGGTGTCCGGCCCGGTGCAGACGACCTCGTCGATGTGGCGCACGACGTCGATCGGGAGGTACGCGTCGGCGTCCCCGAAGTGGTGCAGCTGCGGCACCGCCGGGACGGGCAGTGCGTCGACGACGCCCGGAAGCGCCGAACCGTAGTAGCTGACGACGACGTCGGGCTTCTCGGGGCCCTCGGCCGTCGCCGCGGCCGTGTA
>JAJYQH010000227.1:0-3870 GCA_021794705.1 Actinomycetes bacterium
GTCTCGCCGACCACTGGAACCGGGCCCTGGAGCGCATCGACAACGACGCGCTGTAGCCCGAAGAATCCCGCATTTCCGGCTGGCGTTTCCCCCCGACGCGTCGTAGCATTCTCCTACGACGACAGGTAGTAACCTCCGCCTTTGGGGTGGGAAGCCCACCACAGAAGATGCCAACCCAGCCCGCCGACTTCGGTCGGCGGGCTGAGTGCTGGCTAGCCTGGAACGCATGCTCAAGTTCACCAAGGCGCTGTTCTTCGTGCTGGCTGTCGCGGCAGCCGTTGTTGGGGCCGTGTTCCTGATCCAGTTGTTCAACCAGCCCACTCAGATGGTCGGTGCGGCCCAGCCCAAGCTGCAGATCTGGATCGCGATCGCCGCGGCGGCGGTGACCGGGCTGTTCCTGGGCATCGCGCTCGCGCTGCCGCGGCGCACCGCCCGCAGTATCCGCAACGAGGTCGTCCGGAACCGGGCTGTCGCGGCGCCGGCTCGCACGCGAACCGACGTCGTGGACGCCGATGCGGCACCGGGGCGCGCCTACCCGGACGCCGTGGACGCCGAGACCGAGCCCACACGGGTTCACACCGATACCCGAAACACCGAGACGGAGCGGGCGCGGGCGAGGACCGACGTGCGCGACACCGGAGAGGAATGACATGGGAGTGTTCGACCTGCTCAAGCCCGCAAGCAACGGCGTGGGTGCCACCCGCGCCGCCCTGGACGAGGCGGCGGAGGACGGCGGTGACCAGGGTGCCGTCGCCCAGCTCGTCGAGAGGCTGCTCGCCATCGGGATCGACGGCAACGGCGCCTACGCGTCGGCCGCGAAGGTCGCCGAGGCGGCGCTCACCGATGCCGCGGGTGATCGCGACCAGGCGGTGAACCGGATCATCCGGCAGCACGTCGTGAGTGGAGGGATCGGCGGGGTCGCCACGTCGATCGGCGGCTTCGTCACCATGCCGGTCGCGCTTCCCGTGAACCTGTTCGAGTTCTACGTGCAGGCCGCCCGGATGGTGGCCGCGGTCGCCGTCGTCCGCGGGTACGACGTCACCGACGACACGATCCGCACCGCGGTGCTGCTCACCATGGTCGGGTCGAACTCCGACGAGGTGCTGGCCAAGGCCGGCGTGACCACCGGCACCGGTCGGCTGGCGAGCCTCGCCGCCGGACGGCTCCCGCGCTCGGCGATGATGATCATCAACAAGGCCGTCGGGTTCCGGCTGCTGCGCACGGTGGGCGAGAGTGCGGCGTCCCGGCTCGGGCGGGCGGTGCCGCTGTTCGGCGGTGCCGTCGGCGGGGCGATCGACGGCTACATGATGCACCGCATCGCCGAGCAGGCCCGCCAGGAGTTCCCCCGGCTGGGCTGAGGCAGCGGGCGCATACCCCTGCCGCGCGGGTCGCCGGCGTGCCACGATGCCCGCATGCTGCAGCTGCGCATCTCCACGCCGGAGCGGCTCACGCCGCGGATCGTCAACCTGCTCGCCGGCGACCCGGCGACCGGCACCCTGTCGATCTTCGAGGGCGCGTCGGTGCTCCCCGAGGGCGACCTCATCATCGCCGAGGTCGCCCGGGTCGGCGCCGACGAGCTCGTGCACGAGCTCATCGACCTCGGCGTCCACCGCGACGGCTCGATCATGCTGCAGCCGATGCAGGCCTGGGTGTCGCGGCGGGGTTTCGAGGCGGAGCGGGCACGCACGGGCGCCGGGGCGGACGCCATCGTCTGGCTCGACGTCACCCAGCGGGCCTACGACGATTCCGAGCTGAACTGGGTGTTCCTGTCGTTCATGACGATGGCGACCCTCATCGCCGGCATCGGGATGATCCTCGACTCGCAGATCCTCACCGTCGGCGCGATGGTGCTCGGCCCGGAGTTCGGCTGCATTGCCGCCCTCGGCGTCGCGCTGCTCCAGCGCCGGTGGCGACTGTTCGGGTACGCGGCCCGCAGCCTGGTCGTCGGGTTCGCCGTCGCCATGGTGATCACCACGCTCATCACCCTGGCCGGACGCGCGCTCGGCTGGGTCACTCTCGAGGAGGCCGTCACCAAGCGGGCCGCCACGTCGTTCATCTACAAACCCGACCGGTGGTCGTTCATCGTCGCGCTCATCGCCGCGGCCGCCGGCGTCCTGTCGCTCACCTCGGCCAAGACGGGCGGGCTGTCGGGGGTGTTCATCTCGGTGACCACCATCCCGGCCGCCGCCAACATCGCCGTCGGCCTCGCGTTCGCCGCCTGGCAGGAGGTCTGGGGGAGCGCCGCCCAACTCGGGATCAACCTCAGCGCGATGGCCGTCGGCGGCGCCCTGACCCTCGCCGTGCAGCGGTGGCTGTGGGGCCGGTTCGTGCTCCGCAGCTGGCGGGAGAAGCGGGGACGCTCGGTCAGCTCCCAGTGACGGCGTCCGCGTCGCGGGTGGGAGCGCCCGGGTCCCACGGCGCGAGCGCGTCCCCGATGGGTTCGCGGACGAGCAGGGCGGCCCGGCGGTCGAACAGCGTCGGCGTCTGGTTGATGAGAACCAGCCGGTCGCCGGCGTAGCGCAGGGCGAATCCGGCCGCCGGGTAGACGTTGAGCGAGGTGCCGCCGACGATGAGCGTGTCGGCGTCCTCGATGGCCCTGACGGCTCCGTCGACCACCTCGGGGTTGAGCGCCTCGCCGTAGAGGACGACGTCCGGTCGCACCATCCCCCCGCACCCCGGGCACTGGGGGACGCCGCTCGTCGCCAGCACCTCGTCGAGCGGCATCGGCCGGTCGCAGCGCACGCAGTGGTTGCGGTGCACCGACCCGTGCAGTTCGTGCACGACCCGCGACCCGGCCAGTTGGTGCAGGCCGTCGATGTTCTGCGTGACGACGGCGGTGAGGACGCCGCGCCGCTCGAGGGCGGCGAGGGCGCGGTGCGCCGCGTTGGGCCGGGCCTGCGGGTGGAGGAGGTGGCGGCGGTGGAAGTCCCAGAAGGCCTCGGGCTCGTCCCACAGGCACTCGTCGCTGAGCATGTACTCCGGGGGCCGGGGGCCGGACGCGGTGGCGTACAACCCGGCCGCGGACCGGAAGTCGGGGATGCCGCTCTCGGTGGAGACGCCCGCGCCGCCGAAGAAGACGAGGCGCCGGGCCGAGTCGATGACCGATGCCAGGGTGATGGCCATGCCGCCATCGTCGCACGGGGGATCTCTGGCGTCCGGCGTCCGGGAGACGGAGGGGTGTCCCGCCGCCCCGGTTCGAGCGGCGCGCGCTCTCTGCTGACGCAGACGCTCGCGACGCGAATCTTCAGCGAACGTCCGCCGGAACCGGCGCGAACCGACGCCGCAGGGACGGGGGCGTCGGGACCGCCGGGGCCCCAGGGCGGTGGCCGTGGGCACGGTTCCAATGGACGGACCATTTCGTTCCACCTCTTGTCAGGGGAGACAAAGGCGTGTTGAGATGAAGGAAAGCGCATTCCAACGGTGGAGGAGCCATGCCAGAATTCCGACTTCCAGATGTCAGCCGCCGCACCGTCCTCGCCGGCGGTGCGGGTGCGGTGGCGGCGGGCCTCGTCCCCGCGTTCCAGGCGCCGACGGCGGCGGCCGGACCCGCTCCGGCGCGCCCGCTCAGCCTGCTGATCAACAACGCGCCGGCAAAGGTCGGCACCTACTCGTTCCCCGACGAGGTCACCTCGTTCACCCTCGACAACGGCCTGGTGCGGTTCGTCTTCGGCCGGGACGACGGCCCGTCCGGCACCCGGCCCCAGGGCTCGGTGTCGGTCAACGTCTGGTCGGTCACGGTCGACGGCACCGAGCTCGCTCCCGACGACCCGTTCGCGAACAAGTCGTTCTACGTCGACTCCTGGGGCGGCAAGGCGCGGCTCGTGTGCTCCGAGATCCGGGTGCTGCGACTCGAGGGCGACCTCATCGACG
>JAJYQH010000227.1:3880-5638 GCA_021794705.1 Actinomycetes bacterium
TCGCGATCGTCGACACGATCTCCCCGAAGCTCCAGCACGAGCACCACCTCATCCTGCGCGAGGGCGTGCGCGGCCTGTACGGGTACAACATCATGACCGCCGTCGTCGACACCGAGATCAACGAGGTACGGATGAACACCCGGTGGAACCGGGGCATCTTCGACCACACCTACAACATCGAGCGGGGCATCGGGCGGCAGCCGACCTACGCCTACCTCAAGACCCAGACCCGCATCCAGGACGAGACGTGGCAGGTCAACGGGATCAACGACCCCAACCTGCCCTACCCGACGACGAACGCGGGCGGCCTCAAGCCGGGGGACATCTACTCGAAGTACGACTGGAGCCTCTACCACCACGAGAACCCGATGTTCGGCCACCTCGGCAACGGCTTCGGCGTCTGGTTCACCTCGCTCGGCGGCGTCACCGAGGACACCCTGTGCGCCACCTACGGCGTGGGGCCGCAGCACCAGGACCTGGCGGTGCACCAGGACGTCATCATCCTCAACTACATGGGCGCCAACCACTACGGACTGCCCGCGTACCCCATCCCGGCCGGCTACCGGCGGCTGTACGGACCCTGGCTCACGTTCATCACCACGGGCCGCGACCTCGAGTCGATCGTCGCGGACGCGAAGCGGGTGGCCGAGGACGAGATCCGCGCCAACCGGTCCGGCGCGGCCTGGGTGGCCGACCGTCTCTACCCGCCCCGGGAACGCCGGCACACGGTCCGGGGCCGACTGGCGCTGGGTGACGGTCGTCCCTCCGGCGGCTTCTGGGTCGTGCTGAGCACCCAGACCGCCGACGACGTGTACTCGATCCACGAGCCGACCTACTTCGTGCGCACCGACTCCCAGGGGCGGTTCGAGCTGCCGGGCATCCCGCCGGCCTGGAAGCCCGGAACCAGCGACCCCGGTTCCTACACCCTCTACGTGTTCGCGGCGGAGGGCTCGGTCACCGACCAGTACGTCCGCACCGGGGTGGTGGTCGACTCCGACGTCGACCTCGGCACGATCCACTGGACGCCGCCGGCGTCCGGCACGTTCCTGTGGCAACTGGGGTCGGCCAGCCGGACGAGTGGGGAGTACGCCCTCGCCTCGCTGTCGCCGGTGCGTCCGGAGGTGCGGGGCTACAAGAAGCCCAGCGAGATTCCGGCCGACCTCACCTTCCGCATCGGCCGCGACTGGGAACCGGTCGACTGGTAATACGCCCAGACCAACCCCGGCGACTGGACCATCGCGTTCTCGCTCACCCGGCAGTACACCGGGACCGCGCGGCTCACCGTCTCGACGTCGATGCAGCAGTCGGGCGCGCCGACCGTCTCGGTGAACGGCCAGACCGCGGTCGTCAGCGGCGAGATCCCCGACAACAACGACTCGACGATCGCCCGCCAGGCCGACCGCAGCGGGTACCCCCGCCTGGTCGAGCTGAGCTTCCCGGCGTCCGCCCTGCGCGTGGGTGACAACTCGGTGACGTTCCACCACGGGCCGGCCGCGAACAACGGGAAGGGTCCGGGCTGGGACACGATCCTGCTCGCCGTCGACGAGGGCGGCACACCGGACGCCGGGGAGGCGAGGGTCACGGCGTCCCGGGCACTCCGGGGGCCGCAGCAGCGGGTGACCGTCTCGGTGACGAACACCGGCTCCACCGAGTTGAGGGACCTGCGGCTCGCCGCCGTCGAGTACATCGACGGCGAGTCGACCCGGGACGTCGCCGCCCCGGTGGTCGGCCAGGACCCGTCCGCGCACCCGGTGCCGC
>JAJYQH010000118.1 GCA_021794705.1 Actinomycetes bacterium
CGAGAACCCGCTCGGGCGTCCTCGCCGAGGCCCTGGCCCGTCCGCTCGCCGACTACTACCTCGTGCTGGTGCCCACGATCCTCCTGCTCGGGATCGGGGTCCTCATGGTGCTCTCGTCGTCCTCGCTCTACTCCGAGTCCCTGGGGCAGGGGCCGTACGCCATCGCCCTCAAGCAGTTGGCCTTCCTCGTCGTCGGCATCCCGCTCGCCTGGTGGCTCTCCCGCCGCGATGAGCGGTCGCTCAAGTCGCTCTCGTGGGTCGCGATGGGGGGCGCGCTGCTGCTGCTCATGCTGGTGCTCACCCCGCTCGGCCTCGACGTCAAGGGCAACCGGGCCTGGCTGCGGCTCGGCCCGCTGCAGCTGCAGCCCTCGGAGTTCTCCAAGCTCGCCCTCGTGATGTTCTTCGCGCAGGTGATGAGTGCGAAGCGGCGGCACCTCGACCGGCCGAAGGAACTTGCGCCCGCCCTCGTCGGGTTCGTCCTGGTGCTCGGGCTCATCCTCGCCGAGGACGACCTCGGAACGGCGATCGTCATCGGGGCCATCTTCTTCGCGGTGCTGTGGATCGTCGGCGTCCAGGGGCGCCTGCTGCTCCTGCTCGTGCTGTCCGCGTGCCTGGGGGTCGCCGCCCTCGTCATCTCCAGCCCGAACCGGATGACCCGCATCTTCAGCTTCCTCGGGCAGGGCAACGACCCGGCGGCCTCCCAGCAACCCGAGAGCTCCATCTACGCGCTCGCCTCGGGCGGCTGGTGGGGCCTCGGTCTCGGCGCCTCTCGGCAGAAGTGGGGGGCGCTGGCCGACGGCGCCCAGAACGACTTCGTGTTCGCGGTGCTCGGCGAGGAACTCGGCCTGATCGGCGTCGTCGCCGTGCTCTGCCTGTTCGCGGCCGTCGCCTGGGCCGGTTTCCGCATCGCGCTGCGCGTCGACACGCTGTACTTCCGGGTGCTCGCCGCCGGCTGCACGTCCTGGCTGATGTTCCAGGGGATGGTCAACATCGCGGTGGCGATGCGCCTGCTCCCGGTGCTCGGCGTCCCGCTGCCGTTCATCTCGGCCGGCGGTTCCGCGCTCGTATCCTCGATGATGGCCGTCGGGCTGCTGCTGGCGGCCGCCCGCGCGGAGCCGGCCGCCCGGCGCGCGCTCGACCAGCGCAAGGGCATCCGCCCGCCCCGGGTCACCACCGTGGTCGACGGCCGATGAGCGGCCCCGCCGCGGAGCCGGGCATCCCCGAGGAGGACGAGGTGAACAGATGGTGAGCGTGGTGGTCGCGGGCGGCGGAACGGCCGGGCACACCTCGCCCCTCATCGCGACCGTCGCCGCCCTGCGGGTGGCCGAGCCGGGCATCCAGGTCTCCGCGATCGGGACGCCGAAGGGCCTGGAGACCACGGTGGTGCCGGCGGCGGGGATCGACCTCGACCTCGTCGACCCCGTTCCCCTTCCGCGCAAGCCGTCCGCCGACCTGCTGCGGGTCCCGCTCAGGCTCCGGGCCGCCGTCGCCCAGGCGCGCGCGATCCTCCTCGCCCGCAACGCCGACGTCCTCGTCGGCTTCGGCGGCTACGTGTCGATGCCCGCCTACGTCGCCGCCCGGCGGCTGGGGCTGCCGGTGATCATCCACGAACAGAACGCCGTGCCGGGGCTCGCCAACAAGGTGGCAGCCCGCTTCGCCCGCCGGACGCTCGTGAGCTTCCCGGGAACCCCGCTCCCGGGGGCCGAGTTCATCGGCATGCCGCTGCGGCCCGCCCTCGTCGACCTCGCCGAGCGCGGACGCGCCGCGGTGCGGTCGGAGGCGGCGTCCCGGCTGGGCCTCGACCCGGGGCATCCCACGCTGCTCGTGTCTGGCGGCAGCCAGGGCGCCCGCAGCATCAACACCGCGGTCACCGGCGCCCGGGACGCACTGCTCGCCCAGGGCGTGCAGATCCTCCACGTCCTCGGGCCCCGCAACATCCAGGCGTCCGACGTCGAGATCACCGACTCCGCATCCGGCGCGCGGTACGTCCCCGTCGGCTTCGTCGACCGGATGGAGGACGCCTACGCCGCCGCCGACCTCATGCTCGGCCGCAGCGGCGCCGGCACCGTCGTCGAGACCGCCGTCGTCGGCCTGCCCGCCATCCTCGTCCCCCTGCCCCACGGCAACGGCGAACAGGCGCGCAACGCCGACCCCCTGGTGCGGGCGGGCTCGGTCGTGGTGATCCCGGACGCCGAACTCACGGCCGAGCGGCTGGTGGCCGAGGTCGGCTCGTCCATCCACGACCCGGCGCGGCTCGCCTCCCGGGCTCGGGCCGGCCAGCACCTCATGCCGGCCACCGCCGCCCGCACGCTCGCGGCGATCGTTCTCGACACCGTCGCCGAGTCGGGCGTGGCCGTCTCGCACACCCCGGTCCACCCGTCCGACGACCCCGGCCCGAAGGACGACCATGGCACTGCGTGACCCCGTGGAGTTGGTCCCGGCCGCCGAGGCCGGGGCCGTGCATTTCATCGCCATCGGCGGGGCCGGCATGAGCGGCGTGGCCCGCCTCTACCACGAGATCGGGGCCCGGGTCACCGGGTCCGACCAGAGCGACTCGCCCGCCCTCGCCGAGCTCTCCCGCCTCGGCATCACCACCTGGGTCGGGCACGAGCCCGCCCACGTGGCCGGCGCCGACACGGTCGTCGTCTCCTCGGCGATCCGCGCCGACAACCCCGAACTGGTCGCGGCCCGGGAGGCAGGGGTGCGGGTCTGGCACCGGAGCACGGCCCTGGCCGCGCTGATGCTCGGCCACCAGGGGGTCGCCATCGCAGGCACCCACGGAAAGACCACCACCACCGCGATGTGCGCCGTCATGCTCACCGAGGCCGGGGCCGACCCGTCCTACGTCATCGGCGCGCCCCTCGCCACCAGCGGCACCTCGGCCCATCTGGGCGCCGGTGCGGTGTTCGTCGTCGAGGCCGACGAGTCCGACGGCACCTTCCTCCAATACCCCGCCGAGATCGTCGTGGTCACCAACGTCGAGGCCGACCACCTCGACAACTGGGGCACCCCCGACGAGTACTTCGCCGGGTTCGAGCGCTTCGCCGCGGCCCCCGGCGTCCGGGCCGCGGTGATCAACGCCGACGACCCGGGTGCCGCGGAGCTGGCGGACCGGCTGACCCGACGGGGCGCGCGAGTCGTCCGCTACGGGGAGCACGAGCGCAGCGACGTCCGGCTCTCCGACGTCACCCTCGAGGGCGTCACTGCGGAGGCCACGCTGAGCTTCGAGGGCGACAGCGACCGGCTCCGGCTGCAGGTGCCCGGGCGCCACAACCTCGCCAACGCCGCGGCCGCCTACGCCGTCGGCAGGCTGCTCGGCGTCGACCGCGACCGGCTGCTCGCGGGGGCCCACGGGTTCACCGGAACCCTGCGCCGGTTCCAGGCGAAGGGGGAGCGCGGCGGCGTCCGGGTCTTCGACGACTACGCGCACCACCCGACGGAGATCCGCGCGACGCTCACGGCGGCGCGGAAGGTGGTCGCAGGCGGCCGGCTCATCGCCTGCTTCCAGCCGCACCTCTACTCCCGCACCCGCGACTTCGCCGACGAGTTCGGCGCGGCGCTCGCCCTGGCCGACCTCGTCGTGCTCACCGACATCTACCCCGCGAGGGAGGACCCCATTCCCGGCGTCACCGGCGAACTGCTCCTCGATTCGGCGCGGGCGCACGGCGCCCAGGTGGTCTACGTCGCCGACAAGAGCCGGCTCCCGGGGGCCATCGCCGAGCTCGTCGAACCGGGCGACGTCGTGCTCACCATCGGAGCGGGCGACATCACCCTCGTCGGCCCGATGGTGCTCAGTGAGATCGACGCGAGGCGGCCGGGGGACGGCCATGAGTGACACGGGCATCCCCGACCTCACCGCCCGCCTGCGGATCCGTCGCCGCCGGGGGCGGGGTCGTCGTCTGCGACCCCTCCTCCTCGCCCTGGTGGCCCTCGCCGTCGCGGCGTCCGTCGCCTACCTCGTGCGCTTCAGCCCGGTGTTCGACGTGCGCACCGTCGAGGTGCGGGGCGCCGCCATGGTCGGGGCGGACGCCGTGCGCGCCCGCGCCGACGTCCCGAGCGGCATCCCGCTGGCGTCGGTCGACGCGTCCGCCATCGCCCAACGGGTGGCCGGCCTGCCACCGGTGGCCCGGGCGCAGGTGACCCGCACCTGGCCGCACACCATCACCATCGACGTCACCGAGCGCACCCCGGTCTTCCAGCGGGTGGACGGCCACCACTACCAGTGGGTCGACGACCAGGGCGTGATCTTCCACGACAGCACCACGGCCGACCCGAAGCTCCCCCAGGTCGCCACCCCGAGCGTCGACAACGCCCTGCTGACCGACGTCGCGACCGTCGTCAAGAGCCTTCCCGGCGACCTGCGGGGGCAGGTGGCCGGCATCACCGCGGTCACCCGCGACGACATCGTGCTGATCCTCAAGGACCACCGCCGGGTGGTGTGGGGGAGCGCCGACTCCTCCACCCTGAAGGCCCAGGTCACGCTGGCGTTGCTGCACGTGCGGGCGAGCGTCTACGACGTCTCGTCACCGGCGAATCCGACCTCCCGCTGACCCTCCCCGAGAGGTCCCGGCCACCAGCCTCAATCCGAGGTTGAGACTCCTCGATCGCCCCGAGTGGAGGTTGGCGCTGTTTTGCCCCCGCCCGTAGCCTAAGTGCTCGAACAGGGGCAGCCCGGAGCCGTGAACGGCCGGGGGCCCAGGCAGTCAGCACGACAGAAACGAGGCGGCAGTCGTGGCAATCGCGTCCCAGAACTATCTGGCCCAGATCAAGGTCGTGGGGGTCGGTGGCGGTGGTGTCAACGCCGTCAACCGCATGATCGAGGCCGAACTGAAGGGCGTCGAGTTCGTCGCCATCAACACCGATGCACAGGCGCTGCTGATGAGCGACGCCGACGTCAAGCTCGATGTCGGCAAGGAGCTCACCCGGGGCCTCGGAGCGGGGGCCGACCCCGACAAGGGACGCCAGGCCGCCGAAGACCACGCCGACGAGATCGAGGCCACCCTCAAGGGCTCCGACATGGTGTTCGTCACCGCGGGCGAGGGTGGCGGCACGGGCACCGGCGGTGCCCCGGTCGTCGCCAAGATCGCCCGGTCGCTCGGCGCCCTCACCATCGGCGTCGTCACCCGCCCGTTCAGCTTCGAGGGACGCCGCCGCGCCAACCAGGCCGAGGAGGGGATCGAGAAGCTCCGCGAGGAGGTCGACACCCTCATCGTCATCCCCAACGACAAGCTGCTCGCGATGACCGACCACCAGGTGGCCATCCTCGACGCGTTCCGGCAGGCCGACCAGGTGCTCCTCCAGGGCGTGTCGGGCATCACCGACCTCATCACCACCCCGGGCCTCATCAACCTCGACTTCGCCGACGTGAAGTCGATCATGAGCAACGCGGGGTCGGCCCTCATGGGCATCGGCTCCGCCCGCGGCGAGGACCGTGCCCGGGCCGCCGCGGAGATGGCGATCAGCTCGCCCCTGCTGGAAGCCAGCATCGACGGGGCGCACGGCGTCCTGCTGTCGATCGCCGGTGGTTCCGACCTCGGGCTGTTCGAGGTGTCGGCCGCCGCCAACCTCATCGAGGAGGCGGCTCACGACGAGGCGAACATCATCTTCGGCACGGTCATCGACGACGCTCTCGGCG
>JAJYQH010000192.1 GCA_021794705.1 Actinomycetes bacterium
GACCTCGTTCGACCACCCGACGTTCGTCGTGGGCGACCAGGTCACGTACTACGCGGTCGACCACAGTCCGTCGTACCTGTGGAACTCCGCGACGTGGGAGATCAGCGAGGCGCTCGTCCCGTTCCTGCCGGTCGTGCTCGCCGGGCCGGATGCGTGGGACGCCAACCCGACGATCCGCAAGGCCATCGAGATCAGGGACGGCGTCATCCAGAACCCCGCGATCCTCACCTTCCAGTCCCGCCACCCGATCCACCCGCACTGGCCGCTGGCGACCTAGCACCCCCGTCGCGGCCCGGGCGTCAGGACCGCACCGGGTTGGCGTAGAAGACGACCCGGGAGGCCCAGTAGCGGGTGTCGGGGTGGTAGTCCCAGCAGATCATCAGCCGCACCTGGGGGCTCGACTGCTGGTCGTAGAAGACCGTGGAGGTGGACGTGTACGACGAGGCCGAGAACTTCACCTGCTTGGTGTACCGGTAGCACGACTCGTGGCCCGACCCGTCGCTCAGCACGATGAGGTCGCCCGAACGCAGCGGATTCGTGAGGTACAGGCTGTTCCCGATGGCGCCGCCCGCGTGGTACGTGTGCGCCGTGAGGTTGATGACGCCGGGGCTGCGGGAGGCGGGCTTGTTGCTCGTGTCGATCCAGGCGACCTCCCACGGCTGATCGACGGGGGGAGCCATCGTCCCGTTGCTCGACTGCTCGTCGACCGGGACGACGGGGACGACGATCTTCAACCGCGGGATGGCGAACCTGGTGGGCACGAACGACCGGGACGCCGTGCACTGCGACGTGGACGACGAGGCGGCGGCCGGGGTGGGCGACGGGGCGCCGCTCGCGGGCTGCGACGTCGGCGACGAGGGGAGGGTGTCGGCGGTGCTCACCGGGGCCGAGGCGGCGGTCGCCGGAGCGGGAGCGGCGTCCGTCCGGCCCGCGGCGTGCCGGCCGACCTCCCAGACGGCGACCGCGGCCACGACCAGCAGCACGGCGAGCAGCGTGAGCAGCTTGCGGGTGCGTGCCATCGTTCTCCTCGGTGGGGCGCGGCGTGCGGCGCCGCTCGTCCTGAGGCTACCTCGCCCCGGGAAGCAGGCGAAGCGGGGCGATCCGGCGGCCCCCGCGGATTGACCCCCTCCACGGGCGAAAGATAAGCTACTGGGGCGCTGTGGCCTGCGCGGCTTCGGACCTAGCAGGCTGCGCTCGTATGTGTCTGGCACAACTCACGGCTCCTACGGCGGGCTGCAGCGCGCCGAACCACACACCCAATCCATCGGAGCCCTACTACATGACCTCCACTACTGAGGCCTCGCAGGTCGCTGTTGACGACCTCGGGTCGCCGGAAGCCTTCCTCGCTGCCGTCGACGCAACCATCAAGTACTTCAATGACGGCGACATCGTCACCGGCACCGTCGTCAAGGTCGACCGGGACGAGGTCCTGCTCGACATCGGCTACAAGACCGAAGGCGTCATCCCCTCCAAGGAACTCTCGATCAAGCACGACGTCGACCCCTTCGAGGTCGTCAAGGTCGGCGACGAGGTCGAGGCCCTTGTGCAGCAGAAGGAAGACAAGGAAGGCCGCCTCATCCTGTCCAAGAAGCGCGCTCAGTACGAGCGGGCCTGGGGCACGATCGAGAAGATCAAGGACGAGGACGGCGTCGTGTCCGGCACGGTCATCGAGGTCGTCAAGGGTGGCCTCATCGTCGACATCGGCCTGCGGGGCTTCCTGCCGGCGTCCCTCGTCGAGATGCGCCGGGTCCGCGACCTCCAGCCCTACGTGGGCATGGAGCTCGAGGCCAAGATCATCGAGCTCGACAAGAACCGCAACAACGTGGTGCTGTCGCGGCGCGCGTGGCTCGAGCAGACCCAGAGCGAGGTTCGCCAGAACTTCCTCACCCAGCTGCAGAAGGGCCAGATCCGCAAGGGTGTCGTGTCGAGCATCGTCAACTTCGGTGCGTTCGTCGACCTCGGCGGCGTCGACGGCCTGGTGCACGTCTCCGAGCTCTCGTGGAAGCACATCGACCACCCGAGCGAGGTCGTCGAGGTCGGGATGCCGGTCACCGTCGAGGTGCTCGACGTCGACATGGACCGCGAGCGCGTCTCGCTGTCGCTGAAGGCCACCCAGGAAGACCCGTGGCAGACCTTCGCCCGCACCCACGCCATCGGCCAGATCGTTCCGGGCAAGGTCACCAAGCTCGTCCCGTTCGGCGCGTTCGTGCGCGTCGACGAGGGCATCGAGGGCCTGGTGCACGTGTCGGAGCTGGCCGAGCGCCACGTCGAGATCCCCGAGCAGGTCGTCTCGATCAACGACGAGGTCATGGTCAAGATCATCGACGTCGACCTCGAGCGCCGGCGCATCTCGCTGTCGCTCAAGCAGGCGAACGAGGGCGTCGACATCGCGGCCGAGGACTTCGACCCGTCGCTGTACGGCATGACCGCGAGCTACGACGAGAACGGCAACTACATCTACCCCGAGGGCTTCGATCCGGAGACCAACGAGTGGAAGCCGGGCTACGAGGAGCAGCAGCGGGCGTGGGAGCAGCAGTACGCCGAGGCGCACGCCCGGTGGGAGGCGCACAAGCGCCAGGTCGAGGAGGCCGAGCGTTCGGCCGCCGAGGCCGGGGCGCAGAACAGCTACTCCGCCGCTCCCGCGGCCACGACCACCGGCGGTGGCCAGGGCGCGCTGGCGTCCGACGAGGCGCTGCAGGCGCTGCGCGACAAGCTCACGGGCAACCACTGAGCGACGCCGCGGCGACCTGACCAGGGTCCCATCTGACAGCGAGGGCTCGATCCATCGGATCGGGCCCTCGCGTCGTGCGGGAATGCGTCAACGGCATGCTGGTGTTCTGCCACCGCGAAGGGAGCAAGCGATGAGCTACGACGACGAGGGCGAGATCTGGGAGCGGATCCGCGCCGAGGCCCAGGCCGACGCCAACAGGGAGCCGGCGTTGGCAGGCTTCCTCCACAACGCGATCCTCCGGCACGACTGCGTGTCGCAGGCCCTCAGCTACATCCTCGCGTCGAAGCTCGAGAGCTCGGCCATGGACACCCACGTGCTCCGCGACTTCATCAGCGAGGCCATCGACGAGGAGCCCGACATCCTCGAGGCCGTCTACGCCGACCTCCGGGCGGTGACCACCCGCGACCCCGCCACCCGCGGCTTCTCCCAGCCACTGCTCTATCTCAAGGGGTTCCACGCCGTGCAGGCCTACCGGGTGGCCCACTACTTCTGGGAGCAGGGACGCCACGCCCTGGCGTTCTACCTCCAGAACCGGATCTCGGAGGTGTTCGCCGTCGACATCCACCCTGGGGCCCGCATCGGCAAGGGGGTCATGTTCGACCACGCGACCAGCGTCGTCATCGGCGAGACCGCCGTGGTCGGCGACGACTTCTCGATGCTCCACGAGGTGACGCTCGGCGGCACGGGCAAGATCGGCGGCGACCGGCACCCCAAGATCGGGCGCGGGGTGATGATCGGTGCCGGCGCCAAGGTGCTGGGAAACATCCGGGTCGGTGACGGTGCGAAGGTGGGGGCCGGCAGCGTCGTGTTGCACGACGTCCCGGCACACACAACGGTGGCCGGCGTCCCGGCCAGGGCGGTGGCCATGCCGGCGAGCGCGTTCCCCGCTCTCGACATGGACCAGTCGTTCGACGACGAGGTGCAGTTCGAGGACGACGGGGCCTCCTGATGCCGCGGCTGCGGGTCGGCCTCACCGGCGGCATCGGGTCCGGCAAGTCCACCGTGGCCCGGCTGCTCGCCGAGAACGGGGCGGTGGTCATCGACGCGGACGAGCTGGCCCGCGAGGCGGTGGCCCCCGGCACCCCGGGCCTGCGTGCCGTCGAATCCCGCTTCGGGCCCGGCGTGCTGCGCGCCGACGGCACGCTGGACCGGCCGGCCCTGGGGCGCATCGTCTTCGCCGACGAGGCGGCCCGCAGGGATCTCAACGCGATCGTCCACCCCGAGGTGCGCCGGCTCGCGGCAGAGCGGGAGCGCCTCGCCCCCCGCGACGCGCTCGTGGTGCACGTCATCCCGCTGCTCGTGGAGACCGGCCAGCAGGGCGGCTTCGACGCCGTCGTCGTGGTCGACGCCCCCGAGGACGTCCAGCTGTCCCGGGTGATGGCTCGCGACGGCGTCGACGCGGACGCCGCCCGGTCGCGCTTGCGCGCCCAGTGCTCCCGCGCCGAACGGCTGGCGGCCGCCACCCACGTCGTCGACAACTCCGGCGGGGAGGACCTGCTCCGCCAGCGCGTCGAGCGGCTGTGGGCTCAGCTGTCGGCCGAACCGGGCACCCCGGACGCCGGCGGGCCCGACTTTGTCAGTGGGCACAACTACCCTCGGTGACATGCGTCCCGCGAACATCGTGCAGCGCCGGGTGGCGCCCCTTCATGTGCAGGCGTCCTTCGAGCCGTCGGGCGACCAGCCGGCCGCGATCGACGAGCTCGAACGGCGCATCCGCGGAGGCGAGCACGACGTCGTCCTGCTCGGCGCGACCGGCACCGGCAAGACGGCGACGGTCGCCTGGCTCGCCGAGCGGCTGCAGCGTCCGGTGCTGGTGATGCAGCCGAACAAGACGCTCGCGGCGCAGTTCGCCACCGAGCTCCGCGAGTTCTTCCCCGACAACGCCATCGAGTACTTCGTCAGCTACTACGACTACTACCAGCCCGAGGCGTACGTCCCCCAGACCGACACCTACATCGAGAAGGACTCCTCGCTCAACGAGGAGGTCGAACGGCTGCGCCACTCCGCCACCAGTTCCCTGTTCACCCGCCGCGACGTCATCGTCGTGGCCACGGTGTCGGCCATCTACGGCCTCGGCACCCCCGAGGAGTACCTCGAGCGGGCGATCACCCTGCGCGTCGGGGAGGATCGCGACCGCGACACGCTGCTGCGCCAGCTCGTCGACATGCAGTACGCCCGCAACGACCTCTCCGGCCAGCGGGGCACGTTCCGGGTGCGCGGCGACACGCTCGAGGTGTTCCCCATGTACGAGGAGAACGCGGTGCGGGTCGAGTTCTTCGGCGACGAGATCGAGCGGCTCACGACGATGCACCCGCTCACCGGCGAGGTGCTCAGCGAGGACGACGAGATCTACATCTTCCCGGCGTCCCATTACGTCGCGGGCGTCGAGCGGATGGAACGGGCGATCGCCGGCATCGAGCGCGAACTCGAGGCGCGGCTGGCCGAGCTCGAGTCGCAGAACAAGCTGCTCGAGGCCCAGCGGCTGCGCATGCGCACGGGCTACGACATCGAGATGATGCGTCAGATCGGCACCTGCTCGGGCATCGAGAACTACTCGCGGCACATCGACGGGCGGTCGGCGGGCAGTGCCCCCTCCTGTCTGCTCGACTACTTCCCCGACGACTTCCTGCTGGTCATCGACGAGTCCCACGTCACCGTCCCGCAGATCGGGGGCATGTACGAGGGCGACATGTCGCGCAAGCGCACCCTCGTCGACCACGGGTTCCGACTGCCGAGCGCGATGGACAACCGCCCGCTGCGCTTCGAGGAGTTCGTCGAGCGCATCGGCCAGACCGTGTACCTGTCGGCGACGCCCGGCCCCTACGAGCTGGCTCGC
>JAJYQH010000206.1 GCA_021794705.1 Actinomycetes bacterium
CGGGCGTTGCCCTCACCGCGACCCCATCCGGAGCCGCAGACCCAGGCTTGTACCCTCCCGGCACCGTGGACAACGCTGGGGAGCAGCGGACGCAGCAGCTCGCCGACCCGCTCGGGCCCGGCGTAGCGCACCATGCCGGCCCCGGCGTGCACGGCGCCCAGGGTTCCGAGGAGACCCGCCCCGGTGTAGTCGTCGGATCCGGTGTCGATGCCGACGACGCCCCTGGAGTACTTGTCGCTGGCGGCGTCCGGCCACGGCCACAGTCGGGCGACGTCGGCCCGCTCGGCGACCCGGGCCACCGGCGGGGGCACCGGGACGCCGATGTCGACGACCTCCACCTCCCCACAGCGGGATGCAGCCGGCTCGGCGACGTGGCAGAGCTTCTCGGCGATGAAGGTGACGGTCCGGGTGGCGGCGAAGGCGGGCCCGGTCACCGCACCGGAGCCGGCGTCCAGCCCGGAGGGCAGGTCGACGGCGAGCACGGGGACGCCGAGCGCCTCGGCCTCGGCCGCCAGCGTGGCCACGGGTTCGCGCAACCCCGGGCGGCCACCGATGCCGAGCACGGCGTCGATGAGGAGGTCGACGCCGGCCAGCCGGGCCACGGCGTCGGGGGTGTCGACGATCTGGCATCCGGCGTCGCGGGCGGCCTCGGCGCCGGCGGGATGGATGGTCGGGGCCGTCGGCAGCACGAGCACCTCGGCGCCGTCGCGGGCCAGTTCGGCACCGGCGAACAGTCCGTCGCCCCCGTTGTTCCCCGGTCCGGCGACCACGAGCACCCGCCAGGGTTCCCGGGCGTCGTCGAGCATGCGGCGTGCCGAGGCGGCGACCGCCCCGGCGGCGATCACCATGAGGTCGGCGTCCGGGCTCGCAGCGAAGAACGCCTCCTCGGCGCCACGCACGGCCTCGGCGGTGACGACCGGGCGCATCAGTTCGCCTCGGCGATCACGAAGGCGGTGGCCACTCCGGCGTCGTGCGACAGCGACAGGTGCAGGCTCGAGACGCCGAGCGAGTCGGCGAGGGCCGCGACCGTGCCCTTGACGGCGAACGACGGACGTCCGGACGGGTCGCTCACCACCTCGGCGTCCTGCCAGTCGAGACCCGCCGGCGCGCCGAGCGCCTTGGCGAGTGCCTCCTTGGCCGCGAAGCGGGCCGCCTGCGAGTGCGCCGCCAGGCCCGCCTCCGTCGGCGTCAACACCCGGTCGACCACGCCCGGACGCCGCGCGGTCATGGCCTCCCACCGGTCGAGCCCGCACACGTCGATGCCGATTCCCACGATGCCCATGGGGCCCAGTCTGTCAGGCGGGCGCGCCGCCCACCCGGCGTCCGGACGCCGAGCGGCTCACTCCACCGTCACCGACTTCGCCAGGTTGCGCGGCTGGTCGACGTCGTGACCGAGCCGGGTCGCGAGCTCGCAGGCGAACAGCTGCAGCGGCACGGTGGCCACCAGCGGCTGCAGCAGGGTGGACACCCGCGGGTGCCGGATGACGACGTCGCTGTACGGGAGCACCTCGTCGTCGCCGTCCTCGACGAGGACGATCGTCCGGGCACCGCGGGCACGCACCTCCTGGATGTTGGAGATCACCTTGTCGTGCAGCTGGTCGCGCCCGCGCGGCGGGACGACGACGAACACCGGGATGTCCTTCTCGACGAGGGCGATCGGCCCGTGCTTCAGTTCCCCGGCCGGGAAGCCCTCGGCGTGCTTGTAGGCGATCTCCTTGAGCTTCAGCGCGCCCTCGAGGCTCACCGGGTAGCCGACGTGCCGACCGAGGAACAGGAAGGAGTGCTCGTCGCGGAGTTCGCCGGCGAGGTCGAGCACCTGCTGGCCCTCGTCGAGCACCCGCTGGATCTTCTCGGGCATCGTCGACAGCTCGTCCATCACCGCGGCGATCTCCTCGCGGTACTTCATCCCGCGGACCTGGGCGAGGTAGAGCCCGAGGAGGTAGCAGGCGACGACCTGGGTGAGGAAGCCCTTGGTGGAGGCGACGCCCCGCTCGGGCCCCGCGTGGGTGTAGATGACGGCGTCCGACTCGCGCGGGATGGTGGCGCCGTTGGTGTTGCAGATCGCGATCACCTTGGCGTGCTGTTCGCGGGCGTGACGGATGGCCATGAGCGTGTCGGCCGTCTCCCCCGACTGCGAGATGGTCACGACAAGGGTCATCGGGTCGATGATCGGGTCGCGGTAGCGGAACTCGGAGGCGATCTCGACCTCGCAGGGGATGCGGGTCCAGTGCTCGATCGCGTACTTGGCGACCAGGCCGGCGTAGAACGCGGTGCCGCACGCGACGATGACGATCTTGTCGATCCGGCGCAGTTCCTCGGGCCGGATGCGCACCTCGTCGAGGGTGAGCTCGCCGGACGCCGAGTAGCGCCCGAGCAGCGTGTCGGCGACCGCGCGCGGCTGCTCGTAGATCTCCTTGCGCATGAACCAGTCGAAGCCGCCCTTCTCGGCGGCCGCGATGTCCCAGTCGACGTGGTAGGGCTTCACCGCGGTGGCCGTCGACCCGTCGAGGTCGGTGATCGTCACGTCGTCGCGGGTGATCTCGACCACCTGGTCCTGCCCGAGCTCGATGGCGTCCCGGGTGTACTCGAGGAAGGCCGCCACGTCGGAGCCGAGGAAGTTCTCCCCCTCGCCGACGCCCACGACGAGCGGGCTGTTGCGGCGGGCGGCCACCACCCGGTCGGGATCGTCGGAGTCGATCGCCACGAGCGTGAAGGCGCCCTCGAGCCGTCCGGCGACCTGGCGCATCGCCGCGGCGAGCGGCGTCCCCTCGTCGACGAGGCGGCCGAGCAGCTGGGCCGCCGTCTCGGTGTCGGTCTCCGAGGCGAACCGGACGCCGTCGGCCTCGAGTTCGGCCCGCAGTTCCGCGAAGTTCTCGATGATGCCGTTGTGGACGAGGGCCACCCGGCCCGACTGGCTGAGGTGCGGGTGCGCGTTGCTGTCGGTGGGGCCGCCGTGGGTCGCCCACCGGGTGTGCCCGATGCCCTGGTGGGACGCCGGCAGCGGACGGGCCGCCAGTTCCTCGTCGAGATGGGTGATCTTGCCCGACTTCTTCCGGGCGCTCAGCGTCCCGTCGCTACCGACCGCGATGCCGGCGGAGTCGTAGCCCCGGTACTCCAGCCGGCGCAGGCCGGAGATGACGACGTCCTGGGCACTGCGCGGCCCGATATAGCCCACGATTCCACACATGGCAAGAAGTGTACAAACGGATTGCGCGTTTCGCCCAATCGGCCGCGGATCCCCTTGCCAGCCCGCGGTTCGCCCCGTCGGAGCGTCAGTCCATCCCGAGGGAGAACATCGCCTCCATGTCGTGGCGGGAGTACGTGCGGAACGCGACGTGGGTTTCGGTGGAGACGACGCCGGGCACCTTGTTGATGCCCTCAGGCACCACGGTGGCGAGGTCGTCGTGGGCCCGCACCCGCACGAGCGCGATGAGGTCGATCTTGCCGGTCACCGAGAACACCTCGCTCACGGCCTCGATGTCAGCGATCCGCTGGGCCACCTCGGGGATCCGATCGACATCGGCCTTGATGAAGACGATCGCGGTGATCATGCTGCGGCTCCTTTCGCCCGATGCCGACCACACTAGTGCCGTGAGCCGCGGCAGAGGCGAGGGGTCGGACGGCCCGCCGCGGGCCCCCTCCGGATTTTCGGTCGGGCGAGGGGGTCACGACGGTGGCGGCGCGCACCCCCATCACCCGCCCGCGGATCGGGAGCGCCCGAAGCGCGGTGGCGGTTCTCACAGATGGGGGTGGCAGCCCGTCGACGGCCAGTCCCACAGCGTGCGCAGGGCCGCCGGCAGCCCGAACCTCGCGCAGTCGGCGGCGCTCGCGAGGCCGACCGACCACACGGTCCAGTCGCCGGACGGGTTGCGGCGCAGGAGCAGGTACGACCCGTCGTCCTGGACGCTCACCTGTGCCGGTACCGACGACGGGGAGGGCTGCAGCGCGGTCGCCGCCCAGACGGTGCCGCTGGCGTCGCGGCCCACGTAGGTCGAGTGCGGCGCCAGGCCTTCGTACGCGGTCACCGGGAGCTTGTTGAAGGTGGCGGCGGCGATGAGGAGCTCGCGGGTGAGTTCCGGGGTGAGGGCGAGGTTCTTCACCCCGGGCGCGATCGAGGCGGAGGCGGCGGTTCCCGACGGCGTCGTGGACCCGGACGCCGACCCGCCGGACCCCGTGGCCGTCGGGGCGGCCGAACCACTCGCCGAGGAGCCCGAATCGGTCGCCGTGGCGGGCGACCCGGAGGCGGCCGGCGTCCCCGAGGACGCGCTGACGCCGCTGACAGGACTGGACGCCGCCTGGTCGGTGGGGGCGGCCTGGGCGCAGCCGGCGGCGGCCGAGACGAGCACCGCCACGAGGCTCGCCCGGGCGATCGCGGTCCATCGCTGTCGACCGGACATCGGCCCTCCCTTCGCCACTCCGGCACGTGTCATCCACCCGGGGCGACGCCGAACCGCCGGCGCTGTGACCCCGGCCGGTGGTGCGCCGGATGGACAGATCGTCGCACACATGTGAATCTGGCCCGCGGAGGCACCGGCTCCCACACGCCGGTGGAACGACCGTGAGCGATGCCGCGTCCGACCCGTCGACAAGGGACGACGACGATCCCCGGGGACCCTACATCGAGTTGTCGCGCGCCGAATGGACCGACCTGGCCGACCATACGGACATCGACCTCGACGAGGCAACCCTCAAGCGGCTGCGCGGCCTGGGCGACCCGACCAGCCGGGTCGAGGTCGCCGAGATCTACACCCCGCTCACCCAGATGATCCACCTGCACATGCGCCACACGGGTCACCTCTACCGGGCCAGTAACGCCTTCCTCGGCTTGTCGGTGCGCCGGACGCCGTTCGTCCTCGGGGTTGCCGGCTCGGTCGCCGTCGGCAAGTCGACGACCGCCCGGCTGCTGCGCGAGTTGCTGTCCCGCTCCCCCGGGCGGCCCCAGGTCGAGCTCATCACCACCGACGGGTTCCTGCACCCCAACGCGGAACTGGAGCGTCGTGGCCTGCTCAGCCGCAAGGGCTTCCCCGAGTCGTACGACCGGCGCGCGCTGCTCGCCTTCGTCGTCGACGTCAAGTCGGGAGTCCCGGAGGTGCGGGCCCCGGTCTACTCGCACATGAGCTACGACATCGTCCCGGGCGAGTACGTCACCGTGGCCCAGCCCGACATCCTCATCGTCGAGGGGCTCAACGTGCTGCAGCCCGCGCGGACGAGGTCCGACGGCACCACCGGGCTCGCGCTGTCCGACTTCTTCGACTTCAGCATCTACGTCGACGCCGACGAGGCGGTGATCCGGCAGTGGTTCCTCGACCGGTTCCTCCAACTGCGCCGAACCGCCTTCAGCGACCCCCGCTCCTACTTCACCCGGTACGCCGAGCTCTCCGACGAGCAGGCCATCGCGACCGCCAACTCCGTCTGGGACGAGATCAACGGCCCCAACCTGCGCGTCAACATCGCCCCGACCAGGGCACGCGCCACCGCCATCCTGCACAAGGGACCCGATCACTCGGTGCAGCGGGTGCGCATCCGCAAGATCTGA
>JAJYQH010000223.1 GCA_021794705.1 Actinomycetes bacterium
GCTTAAGGTGTCCCGCGGAGTGGTGAAGGTGCGCGGGGGCTACGTTGTCGGCGAGCCCAAGACGAACGCCGGCGCGCGGACGGTCCACATTCCTCCGCACCTGCTCCCAGCGCTGCGCCGACACCTCGATGAACACGCCGATTCCGGCTCCGACGGCCTCCTGTTCCCGGCTCCGAACGGGGGACACCTCCATTCGTCGTCGTTCGCCCGATCGTTCGCCAAAGCCGCGGCCGCCGCGGGCCGTCCGGACGCCACGCCGCACACGTTGCGACACACAGGCGTCTCGTTCTCGCACAAGGCGGGCGCAACATTCGCGGAGAACAAGGCCCGGGCCGGTCACACGTCCGAGGCCATGACCCTGCTCTACACGCACACCCTCGACGGGGCCGACAAGGCACTCGCCGAGGCACTGTCGAGGATGGCGGAGGAGGGGCGGATGCCTGGGGAAGAGACTCTCGGTGGGACTGGGGGTGTCAGGTGACGGTCCTCTGGCCCGCAGCCGGCCTGACTTTCCCTGGTTGGCAGGGTCATTGGGCGCTCGCCATGTCGAGAGCGGCCCGCATCAGACCGAAGGTGCTCAGCGTCCCCGCGTACTCCAGGAGCAGTTCGGGGCGCCCGCCCGGGCTCGAGAGGTAACGATGTAGCGCGGCAGATGCGATCGGCTCGCCGAGCCGGCGGCGGAAGCGCGTCAGATCAACCACCGTGCGGGCCGGGTCGTAGATCCGCACCCGCTCGCCCGGCGCCGCGTCGAATCCCGACAATCCCACTTCGAAGGCGGACTCGTCGAACCGGAACACGCTCAGTCGCGGATAGTCGATCGCCGGGGGATGGGACCTCGTGGGTACCGCGAACTGCAGGGCTGCGGGCATCTCGTCGGTCAGCTCGTGGATCGCGGCCGCTGACACGCAGCTGACGATGGCCCGCGGCGACGGATGCGCCACGGCCAGCGCATCCGGATGGGACGCTTGCGGAGCATCGGCCGACGGAACACGCCGCGTGACAGCTGGATCACCTGGCGCGCGTCATGCTGCAGACCCCGCGGATGCAACCCGAACGGCAGATCCGCTTGCGTCGTGAACGACGGAGCAGGTCGCCACTGGACAGGTTCGTGAATAGACGCATTACGCGCGGAGTGTCTGCCTGTGAATGTCTACCCGCCGAGGCCTCGCCCGTTCGGCGCGGGGTGGCTGGCTGAGCAGCCTGCTCCATCTGGTCTAGCGGGTGGCCGTTGCCAGGCGGAGGGTGGTGTCGGCGATGCCGATGGTGACGTCCTGGCCCCAGTTGAGGGTGAGGTGGTCGGATTCGAGCCCGTCACCGAAGGCGACGAGTTGGTCCGACTCGACGGTCACGGTGAGGGGTTGGCTGAGTAGGCCCTCGGTGAGGGTGATGCCGGTGGTGGGGGAGGGCCAGGCTTCGCGGGTGAACCAGATCAGGGTGCGGTCGGTGGGCCGTGGCAGGGGCAGGCCGCTGTGGTGTTCTTGCCAGATGGAGCGGCACCAGCCGGTGGCGCCGGTTCCGGTGCCGATGATGAGTCCGGAGGAGGCTTGTCGCTCCCGGCCCATGTCGGGGGTGGTGACGGTGTAGCGGGCGGTCTGGTGGCTGCGGTGGCCCAGGTAGATCTCGTTGAGCGCGAAAAGTTGTTGTCCGTCGTCGGTGGTGGCGGTGACCATGGTGCGGTGCTCGAACGGCTGGGATCCGCGGACCGTGTCGTGCAGGGCGTCGGCGAACGTGTCGGGTGCCAGGGGGACGAGTATTCCGGGGTTGCGGTCGGGGTCCGGGTTGATGCCGAGGACGGGTTGGCCGGTGAGGTATTTGGCGAGGTTGGCGATGAGGCCGTCCTGGCCGACGGCGACCACGATGTCCTCGGGTGCGAAGAGGAACTGTGGCAGGTCGCCACGTTCCACGTGAGCCTGGCGCCAGGTGAGCGGGATGCCCGCCACCACCTGGCGCAGGGCCGCCTGTTGCCGGGCGTGCCGGTGGTGGATCTCGGCGATGTCGCGGCCGCGGGTCGCGAGGTAGAACTCGGCCTGTCCGTGGGAGCCGTGGCGGGCCAGCAGTTCGTCGTACTCGGTGCGACGGTGGACCAGGAGCACCCGGGGTGCGAGGGTCATCGACTTCCTCCTTTCGCGAGGTCGGGTCAGTGGTCAGACTGCGTCCTTGGTGCCGAGTCGTGCCAGCAGGGGGGTGAGCAGATCGGGGCTGAGCATCAGGTTGTCGATGTGCGGCAGGTTGGCGGCCAGTTCGCGGGCGGCGAGCGCGAGGAGGACGGCTTCGGGGGTGTCACGGTAGGCGGCGAGTTTGGCTGCTTCGGCGCTGGCGTCGGCGGCGCCGAGAGCCTGGACGCCGTCGGCTTTGGCCGCATCGAGCTGGCGGGCGCGGGCAGCTTCTGCGGTGGTGCGGATCTGGTCGGCGGCGGCGTCCTCTTCGGCGGTGCGGCGGCCGTTGAGTCCGCGCTGGGCGACGAGCTGTTCCTCACGGCGGGCGAGCTCGATCTGGCTCTGCAGCTCGTTCTCGGCGATGGCCCGTTCGCGTTCGACCGCCACGGCGCGGCGTTCGAATGTGGCGGCGTCGGCGTCCTGCTGCAGCTTTTCCCGGGTCGGTGTCTGCAGCGCCTTCTGCACGGTCGGTTCCGGCTTGATCGCCACCACGCGGGCGCCGATGACCTGGATGCCTGTCTCGACGAGCCTGCCGTCGTCGGCGAGGCCGGTCGCGATGCCGTCGCGGACCGCGGCCAGACCCGTGGTGATGCCCTCGGTGAGGGAGAGCACGGCCAGGATCCCCAGGGCGTGCTGTTGGGCTGTCTCGGTCAGGATGGTCGCGATCTGGGCCATCGGGGTGGCGCGGTGCTGTCCGGTGTCGGGATCGATGGAGAAGTCGATCCGCTGCGCGGCCAACACCGGGTCGGCCAGCCGGAAGGTGATCGTCGCCTGGATCGAAACGTCCTGGAAGTCGGCGGTCTGGGCGTGGAACAGCAGCGGTAGCTCCCGGTCGTCGATCGGAACCTCCGCCAGGACTGCGCCCAGCCGCCGGAACCAGAACGAGCTCGCGGTGCCCTCGTGGATGGTGTGGCCGTTGCGCAGGTGGCGGATGTGGGTGGTCTCGGTGCCGCGCAGGTGGCGCAGGAACAAGAAGCGGTCGATGTCGGCCATGGTGAACACTCCCTCATGTTGTCGTCGAAGCGACGATAACTGAGGATGCTGTTCGCGTCAATATGACGATTAGTGGGGTAGGGTGGCCGCATGCCTTCGAACGAGTCCGCGTATCCGGCAGTGGCGGTGACGGTTGACGTTGCGGTCTTCACTATCCGCGACGACCGACTCTGCGTCCTGCTGATCAGGCGAGGCGAAGCACCCCACGAAGGTCGTTGGGCACTGCCGGGCGGGTTCGTGCGTCCGGACGAGGACCTCGACCGGGCGGCCCTGCGAGAGTTGACCGAGGAGACCGGCGTCGCGTCCGGCGTCCACCTCGAACAGCTCAAGACCTACGGGGCACCCGATCGTGACCCCCGGATGCGGACCGTCACCGTCGCCTACCTCGCCCTGGCCCCCGACCTCGCCGCTCCGGAAGCGGAGACCGACGCCGCCCATGCCGAATGGATCCCCGTGGCGGAGGCCCTCGACCCGACCATGCGGCTGGCCTTCGACCACGCCGAGATCCTCACCGATGCCCTCGAGCGTGCGCGAGCGAAGCTGGAGTACACCCCGCTCGCCACCGCCTTCTGCCCCGAGGAGTTCACCGTCGCCGAACTCCGTCACGTCTACGAGACCGTCTGGGGTGTCGGCATCGACCCCCGAAACTTCCACCGCAAGGTCAGCAAGACCCCAGGCTTCCTCGCTCCGACCGGGCGCACCACCAACCGAGAGGGCGGCCGCCCCGCGCAGCTGTATCACCGCGGCGACCTTGACGTCCTCAACCCCCCGATGACCCGCCAGTAACGCTCCGCCCCGGATACGCCTCGTCGAGACCCTCCCAGGATGCGCCCGTCGCTGCCACGCAGGGGCGCCGTTATCCGTGGACTCCCGCCGTGTCTCTGTCCGCCTTCGACGTGAAGCCGACCGCCCTCCTTGCTGCCCCAAGGTGCGCGGCCGTCGGGGTCAGCGTGGCGTCGCCTGGTCGGCGTCGGGTCGGCCGCCCCTGCCAAGGCCGGTGAGCCATGCCTCGAGGAGTTCGTGGTGCGCTCCCCGCCAGGCCAGCCTCAGTACAGGCTGCATCTGCGTCGCCATCCGAAGGACGCGATTGGCGCGGTCCGGGCTGAAGCAGGAGATGCCTCGGCGGCCGAGACGGTTGGCGCCGGCCAACTGGTGGTCGTATTCGGTGGCCGCCAGCGCGAGTTCGTCGTCCCAGGTCTCGTCACCGTAGATGCCCTCAGAGGCAGCGCGCAGCACGGTGAGGAGATCGTCGGCGTCCTTGGTTTGGGCGGGCTGGCGTCCGGCGAAGGCGATGAGCTTGAGAACGGCGATGAGCTCGAGGGGGGCGACGGGCAGCAGCTTGCCCGAGGGCAGCCTGATGTGGTCGGCGTGGGCGGCTGCTTCGGCGCAGCCGAGCACGTCGAGCCTGGAATCGTGGATGACGACGTCACCGTCGCGTTCCAGGTCTCCGTAGGGAACCACGTCGACTTGCTGTCCCAGGAGGCGTCGGCGTTGCCAGGCCCGGGTCGGTTCGCCCAGCGTCGCCAGCCTCGTGTCGAAGTCGAGCGCGTCGTGGGCGGCGATGGCGATGTCGACGTCGTTGGTCGCACGCCGGGGGAGCGAGACCCTTCCGAGGATGAGCGCCAGATCCCGGGCGGTCGCGCCGATGAGCACCCAGTGGCCGGGGGCGCCCAGCGCGTCGACGAGGGCGTCCAGCAGGTTGCTCGGGACGGGATGGTCCCCGTCAGTCAAGGGCGCGAAGGTGCGCATCGTTCCTCCTGAGGCGGGTGGCGAACTCGAGGGAACGGGCGTCGCCGTCGCGGAGCAGGTCGCCGTAGATCAGCACCGAGGGGACCAGGCCGGGCCGCGACGACGGCAGGCCGTCTCCCCAGAAGCGCTCCCGCACGTCGACGCGGAAAGGGGTGGGGGTGGGCGTGAGGCGGAGCAGGGTCACCGCGGGGCCGAGAGCGGCGGTGTAGACGAGGCCTTCAGTGGTGCGCACCTGCTCATCCAGAACTGCAGCTGCGGCGATCCCGCCGAGGAGGACTTCCCTCGCGGGTTCGCGCCGCACCGTGTCGGGCCAGTGCTCATCGTCCGCGAACAGGTCGCGGGGGGTGAGTGGACGGACGGGAAGCCGCCGGTAGGCCTCGGCCCACGTGTCGAGCAGCCGGCCGGGGGAGTGCAGTCGACCGTCTTGGAGGAATCCGGCCTCGGTGAGTTGGAGCAGGGTGTTGTGGACGGTTCCCACTGACGTTCTCGCGACCGCGGCCAGTTCTCGGACCGGGCTGCCGGCCAGGGTGGGGTCCGCCAAGAGCGCGAAGGCCACCCGGT
>JAJYQH010000024.1 GCA_021794705.1 Actinomycetes bacterium
CTACCCTGTCTATATTGCCGTTGGTGCCGGTGATCCCGAACAGGGTGAGCGAGCCGCTCGGGAACACCCGGGCCGCCGCGGCGGCCATGATCCGGCGGGGATCGTCGGCGACGACCGTGGGCAGCCCGGACGCCGTGCAGGCCGGAACTCCTTCGGGGTCGGTGAGGACGGCGGCGGCCCCGCGGGCGGCGGCGTCCCCGGCGAAGGCGGCGCCGTGCGCGCGACTGCCCGGCAGCGCCACGTACAGCTCTCCCGTCGCGACGGTGCGCGAGTCGAGGCTGACGCCGGTGACCGCGACCGAGTCCGCGTCCCGGGGAAGCCGGACGTCCAGGCCCGCGAACGCGGCGGCGAGGCTGACGGGACCGACGGTGCGGGGGCGCAGCGGCGCGGGGCCGGGTGGGGTCTGGGGTGGCATGGTCACGGGCTCGCTGTCGCTCACTTGAAGGTGAGCGGCTCCACGCGCGCCGGAGTGGTCGACGGCGCCACCCCGTAGCGGGGAAGGGCGAGTTGCATGAGCTGCTTCACCACCGGCACCGCGATGACGCCACCCTCGGTGCCGTGGATCGGCTTGTTGATGACGACGTAGACGAGGATCTGCGGGTTCTCGACCGGGGCGACCCCGACGAAGCTCGCGGTGTAGCCGTTCTTGGCCCCGTCGCTCGCGATCTCCGCGGTGCCCGACTTGCCGGCCATCCGGTAGTTGGGGATCTCACGGGTGCCGCCGCCGATCTGGGTGATCACGGACTCCATCATGTCAAGAACCTGCGAGGCCGCCTGCTGGGAGACCACCCGGCGGGGTTCGGGGGTGGGCAGCGCCACCGGGTTGCCCGACCCGTCGACCGCCGACTTGAGGATGGTCGGCGGGTTGTAGACACCGCCGTTGGCGACGGCGGCGACAGCGGCGGCCATCTGGATCGCGGTGACCGAGATTCCCTGTCCGAAGGAGATCTGGTCGCGGGTGTAGTCGGGCATGTTCACGCTGGGGACGTACCCCCCCGACTCCCCCGGCAACCCGATGCCCGTGGGCTGCCCCAGCCCGAAGGCCCTGAGGTGGTCGACGAACGACTGCTTCGACATCGTCCGGGACAGCTCGGTCATGCCGATGTTCGAGGAGTTGGCGATGACGCCGCGGGCGGTCATGTTCACCGTGCCGTGGGCGTACACGTCGTGGATGTACCCCCCGCCGCTCGCGATCCGCGGCGGGACGACGACGTGCGTGTCCGCGGTGACCAGGCCCTGGTCGGCCAGCGTCGCCATGGTGAGCACCTTCTCCACCGACCCCGGTTCGTACGGCGACGTGACGGCCGCGTTGCCCAGCTCGTCGAGGTTGGCCTTGGCCATGTTGTTCGGGTCGAACCCCGGCGTCGTCGCCATCGCCAGCACCTCGCCGGTCTTGACGTTCATGACGATCGCCGTGCCGCTCTTCGCCGCGGTCGCCTTCACCTGTGCGGCGATCGCGTTCTGGGCGAGCAGCTGCATCTCGCTGTCGATCGTCAGCGTGTAGCTCGTCCCGTTGACCGCGGGGGTGAGGGTGGAGTTGCCGAGCGGGATGCGGCCGTACGCGGCCACCTCGTAGCTCTCGCGACCGGGCACGCCGCTCAGGGAGTTGTTGAGCGTGTACTCGAGCCCGCCGCCACCGTTGCCGTTGGCGCGCATGAAGCCGACGATGTTGGAGGCGACGGAGCCGGCGGGATAGACGCGGATGGGGTCGTCCTCCTTGTGGATTCCGTACCAGGAGGAGACCTTGTGGCCGTCGACCTCGCCGCCCTTGGCCAGCTCGTTGGCGATCTGCACGTAGGTCCAGGCGGGCACCCTGGTCTTGACGACCTGGTACATGCTCCACTTCGACGAGTTCGGCTGCTTCGCGGTGAGGAACGTGAGGTAGTCGTTGGGCGAGCCGCCCAGGTACTTCGCGAGCACGGTCGCGATGGCGTGCGGCGCGGCCTGCGCGGCCGCCTGCTGGGACGCCGTGAGCGTGAGCCGCGGGTCGACGCCGTTGGTCGCGATGATCGAGGGGTCGGCGATGATCCGCACCGCAGCCTCACTCGTGGCGAGCACCCGGCCGTTGCGGTCGACGATCTCCCCGCGCGTCGGCAGCAACTCCTGGGTGCGGGTCATCTGCTTGGCGGCCGCGACCGCGTACGACTGCGACTCCAGGGCCTGCAGCTGGAACGCGCGGCCCAGCAGCAGCACGAGGGCCAGCGTCACCAGGCCGATGAGGATCCGCAGGCGCCGCCCCGAGTTCGCGAGAGGGAACCGGCGCCTGGACCGGTACGACCTCGACCCGGGACGCCGCGACGACCCGCTGCGGCCGCCGCCCGACGGCGTCCGGTGCCCCGAGCGGCTGATTCGGCCGCGGCCGTCGCCCGAACCGGCACGGGAGGCCGGCTCGGAGCCTGGCCTCCCGCGGTGCTGATGGGATCGGGGTGCGTGCGGGTCGCTCGGGCCTGCCATCAGTGACCTCCAGACGACGACGCCGTGGAGTGTGCCGACGCGGTCGCGCGGGCCAGCGGCTTCGCCTGCGCCGATTGTGCACCGGTGGGCTTCGAGGCGGCGGTTGGCGCGGCCGAGGGCGCGGTGACCGGTGGCGCCGTCGGGAGACCCTGCGGGGCCGGCGCCGGGGTGGGCTGGGACGTGGGCTTGGGCGCCATCGCCTTCGTCCGGGCCGCGGCGATGCCGGCGTCCTGGTTGTAGATCGACGCGCCGCTCTGGTCGAGCATCTCGTGCCCGGTGACCGGGGTCGGCGTGCCGATGATCGCGCCGGTGCGCAGGTTGATGAACACGGGCGCCGGGTTGGGACGCATCCCCAGCTGCCATGCCCGGTGGCTCAGCTGGGTGACCGAGGACAGCTGCTCGACCTGGGTCTGCAGGCTGGCCTCCTGGTAGCTCAGTTCGGCGTCCTGGGAGCGCAGGTTGCTCAGCTGGTCGGCGCGCTGCTGCAGCTGCACCGAGAGCACCAGCACGCCGACCATGCCCAGCGCGACCATCACCGCGAGCACGATGAGGAACGGCAGCCGGGCCAGCCTGCCCCGTGTCCGCGGCAGCGGTCGCAGCCGGCTGCCTGATGCCCATGTCGGTGACTCGACCGGAGCCAGTACTGCGCTCATGCCGCCTCCCTCACTCGTTCGATCACCCGCAGTCGTGCCGACGCGGATCGTGGATTTGCGGTGATTTCCTCGGCCTCGGGGCGTTCGGCCCCTCGGGTCACGAGACGGAACCGGGCGCGCAGCGCCTCGGGGACGACGGGCAGCCCGGGTGGGGCGGTGTCGCTGCTCGCCGCGGCGAACGCCTGCTTGACCATCCGGTCCTCCAGCGAGTGGTAGGCGAGCACGGCCAGCCGGCCGCCCACGGCGAGCGCGTCCAGCGCCCCGGGGAGCACCCGGCGCAGGGCGTCCAGCTCGCCGTTCACCTCGATCCGCAGGGCCTGGAACACCCGCTTGGCGGGGTGCCCGCGTCCCTTGCGCGCGGCCATCGGGATGGCCGCCGTGATCACCTCGACCAGCCGCCCGGAGGTGGAGAAGGGCTCCGCGGCCCGGGCGGCGACGATGCGGTCGGCGATCCGCTGCGCGAAGGGTTCCTCCCCGTAGGTGCGGAAGAGCCGCGCGAGGTCGGGGGCCGTGCGCTCGTTGAGGATGGCGGCGGCGGTGAGTGGCTGGGCGGGGTCCATCCGCATGTCGAGCGGGGCGTCGACCGCGTAGGAGAAGCCGCGGTCGGTCTCGTCGATCTGCAGCGACGACAGCCCGAGGTCGAGCAGGATCGCCTCGACATGGTCGAGGCGGAGGCGCTGCAACACCTCGGGCAGCTCGTCGAAGACGGCCCGGACCAGCTGCACCCGGTCGGCGAAGCGGGCGAGGCGGGCCCCGGCGAGGCGGAGGGCGTCGGGATCACGGTCGATGCCGACGAGGTGGCAGCCGGGGCTGGCCGAGAGCACGGCCTCGGCGTGGCCGCCCATGCCCAGCGTGCCGTCGACGTAGGTCGTCGCCCCCGGGCCCCCGAGGGGCTCGGCGAGCAGGGCGACGATCCGGTCGCGCATCACGGGCACGTGCCGGTGCTGGGCGTCGGCGGCGGGCGGGTCGGCCGGGGCGGCACCGGCGTCCGGCACCGGCGGCTGCACCATCTCCATGTCGACCCCACGTCATCGCATCGGCTACTGCTCGTCTCGTGCCGGAGCTGGGCTCCGCCGGCCTGGGCCGGTGGATTGTGCGTCGGGGTTTCGACCCGGAACCCGGTGAGTTGTCGACCTGGCACCGGGGAAGGTGCGCCAGGGCGACGGGGTTCCGGACCGAAGCCTCGCGGCACAATCCGGTTCGCCCGGTCAGGTGACCGGGAAGATCTCGCCGTCCATGTCGGCGAAGGTTTCTTCCTGCTCGGCGTCGTAGGCCGCCCACGTCGCGGCGTCCCAGACCTCGATCCGGTTCACGGCTCCCACCACGACGATGTCGCGGTCGAGGCCGGCGTAGTCGCGCAGCGGCGGCGGGATCGTCACCCGCCCCTGCTTGTCGGCCACCCCCTCGGTGGCGGAGCCGCCGAACTGCCGCTGGAACTGGCGAACCCGCTTGAGGCTGTCGGGGGCCGTGCTCACGGGAGTGACCATGCGCAGGAAGTCCTCCCGTGTGTAGATGGCCAGACAGTGGTCGTAGTTCTTGGTGATCACGAAGCCCTCGTCGAGGCCTTCGCGGAATTTCGCCGGGAGAAAGAAGCGGCCCTTGTCATCGAGCTTCGGGTAGTGGGTGCCGAGAAACACGCCGGCACCCCCTTCCACTCCACGTGGTCACCACTGCCCTCCATTTCGCTCCACCATACTCCACTTCGCTCCACCGGGACCACCCCTCGCACCACTCCCGCGGCGTGTCGGCGGCCGGGTATCTTGGGCGCGAGGGCTTGTGCAGTCCGCATCGCCGGTTCGGGGCTCGGCGCACACGCCACGGGACGTCACGCAGGGAGTCACGTGAGCATTGACGACGCCGATCGCCGGCACCTCAGCGCGGTCATCGACGAGGTCCGGGGCGCCATGTCGCAGGTCATCGAGGGCAAGAGCGACCAGATCGACACCTCGCTCGCGACCCTGTTGGCGGAGGGCCACCTGCTGCTCGAGGACGTTCCGGGCGTGGGCAAGACGATGCTCGCCAAGGCGCTCGCGCGGGCCATCGACTGTTCGGTGCACCGCATCCAGTTCACGCCCGACCTGCTGCCGGGCGACATCACGGGGATGAGCGTCTTCAATCAGGAGACGCGCGAGTTCGAGTTCAAGCCCGGCGGCGTCTTCGCCAACATCGTCGTCGGCGACGAGATCAACCGGGCCTCCCCCAAGACACAGTCCGCGCTGCTGGAGGCGATGGCCGAGCGCACCGTGTCGGTCGACGGGGTCACCCACCGGCTCGAGGCCCCGTTCATGGTGGTCGCCACCCAGAACCCCATCGAGATGGAGGGCA
>JAJYQH010000253.1 GCA_021794705.1 Actinomycetes bacterium
TGGAGCACCTCGTCGGCACCGGTGCAGGGCTCGGGCTGGACGTCGACGTGCGCCAGACCGACCACGAGGGCGAACTGGTCACCTGGTTGCACGAGGCGGCCGACGCGTCGATCCCGGTCGTGCTCAATCCGGCCGCGTGGAGCCACTACTCGATCGCCATCGCGGACGCCGTCGCGCAGGTGCCGATGGTCATCGAGGTGCACATCTCGAACGTGCACCGGCGCGAGGAGTTCCGCCACCACTCGGTGGTCTCGCGGTACGCGACCGGCGTCATCGTCGGGCTGGGCCTCGGCGGCTACGACCTCGCGCTCACCCACATCGCCGCCACCGCCTGAGCCATGGTCGACGTGCCGCTTCCGGACCCGGCGTCCGCCGTCGTCGTGGTTCCCGCGCCGGGTCCCGGCCCGGGGAACTGGAGCGGGGCGGCGTCCGCGCTGCGCGACGGCGGGTACATCTATCTGAGCTACCGGGTGCGACGGCCACTCAACGCCGGGCGAGGCGTGTCCGTCGTCGTCGCGCGTTCGAGCGACGGGGTGCGCTTCGAGCCGCTGTGCGAGGTGGCGCGCGACCAGTTCGGCGCGGACTCGTTCGAGCGGCCCTGTCTCGTGGCGCTGGCCGACGGGCGATGGCGCCTCTACCTGTCGTGTGCGACCCCGGGCTCGAAGCACTGGTGGGTCGACTCCCTCACGGCGGACACCGTCGCGGGACTCCCCTCGGGACAGCGCGCCGTCGTCTGCCCCGGCGACGCCACCGTCGGCGTCAAGGACCCGGTCGTGGTGCGCGACGGCGACCACTGGCGGATGTGGCTCACCTGCCATCCCCTCACCGACCCCGGTGACGAGGACAGGATGACGACCCGGTGCCTCACCAGCCGCGATGGGCTGAGCTGGGTCGACGAGGGCGAGGTGCTGTCGGGGCGTGCGGGGGAGTGGGACGCCCGCGGAGCCCGGGTGACCGCCGTGCTGCACCGCGATCCGCTGGTACTCGCCTACGACGGACGCCCCGACGCGGCGTCCAACTGGCACGAGACGACCGGGCTGGTGGTGGAGGGGTCGGCCGGGTTCGTGCGGATGCCCGGAGCCCGGAGGCGGAGCCCGTTCTCCGACGGCGCCTTCCGGTACGCGACGGTCGTCGCCGAGGACGCCGACAACCCGACCGGGCCGCTGCGCTGGTACGTCGAGACGGCCCGCCCCGACGGCGCCCACGACCTCGTCACCATGGTGACCCCCGCCCTCGGCGATGTGAGGGGGCCGGCGGCGGGGCAGTAAGCTCGCCGCCATGGATTTCCGCGTCGCCGACCTGTCCCTCGCCCCCTTCGGACGTCAGGAGATCGCCCTCGCCGAGCACGAGATGCCCGGGTTGATGGCGATGCGGGAGCGCTACCGCGACTCCCAGCCGCTGGCCGGCGCCCGGATCGCCGGCAGCCTGCACATGACCGTGCAGACCGCGGTGCTCATCGAGACCCTCACCGCGCTGGGCGCGCAGGTGCGCTGGGCGTCGTGCAACATCTTCTCCACCCAGGACCACGCCGCGGCCGCGGTGGTGGTCGGCGACGGCACCCCGGAGGCCCCGGGCGGGTCACCCGTGTTCGCCTGGAAGGGCGAGAGCCTGCGCGACTACTGGGAGCAGACCCGCGAGATCCTCAGCTGGCCCGACGGCCTGCCGCCCAACATGATCCTCGACGACGGTGGCGACGCGACCATGCTCGTCCACAAGGCGGTGGAGTTCGTCAAGGCGGGCGAGGTGCCCGAGCCGAGCGACGACGACCCGGAGGAGTACCGGGTGGTGCTCGACCTGCTGCGCGACGACCTCGTCCAGGGGCGCACCGACTGGATCTCGATCGCCAACAGCGTGCTCGGGGTCACCGAGGAGACCACGACCGGCGTCCACCGGCTGTACGAGATGGCCCGCCACCAGGCGCTGCTGTTCCCCGCCATCAACGTCAACGACTCGGTCACCAAGAGCAAGTTCGACAACAAGTACGGCGTGCGGCACTCGCTCATCGACGGGATCAACCGCGCCACCGACACCCTGATCGGCGGCAAGGTCGCCGTGGTCTGCGGTTACGGCGACGTCGGGAAGGGCTGCGCCGAGGCGCTCAAGGGCCAGGGGGCCCGGGTCGTCGTCACCGAGATCGACCCCATCTGCGCCCTTCAGGCCGCGATGGACGGGTACCAGGTGACCACCCTCGACGACGTCGTCGACGTCGCCGACATCTTCGTCACGGCCACCGGGTGCACCGGGGTGATCAGCGCCGAGCAGATGTCGCGGATGAAGCACCAGGCGATCGTCGGCAACATCGGCCACTTCGACAACGAGATCGACATGGCCGGCCTCACCGCCTGGCCCGGGGTCGAGCGCACCACCGTGAAGCCGCAGGTCGACCTGTGGCGGTTCCCCGACGGCCACGCGATCATCGTGCTGTCGGAGGGACGCCTGCTCAACCTCGGCAACGCCACCGGCCACCCGAGCTTCGTCATGAGCAACTCGTTCACCAACCAGGTGCTCGCCCAGATCGAGCTGTACACGCGCACCGAGGATTACCCGGTCGGGGTGTACACCCTGCCCAAGCACCTCGACGAGGAGGTGGCCCGGCTGCACCTGGACGCGCTCGGCGTCCGGCTGACCACGCTCACCGAGCGTCAGGCCGACTACCTCGGCGTCCCGGTCGAGGGACCGTACAAGAGCGAGCTCTACCGGTACTGACCGGCGCGGGGGCGCCCCCACTCCCTCCTGCTCTGCGAAACTCGCCTCACCTGCCACACCCCACCCTCAGGAGCGGGGGAATGGCAGGGGAGGGAAGTGTCGCAGGGCGGCGGGACGAGGACGACCCGGCGGAGGCGGTCAGGCCGCGGAGTTCGAGTGCGGCAGCGGCGACTCGCCGGCGTCCAGCACCGCGAGGAGCGCGTCGGCGGTCTCGAACCGCTGCACCCGGCGCGCGCAGGCCACCGGGAGCGGGCCGCCGTAGATGTGGGGAAACTTCTCCGAGGCGGGGTCCTTCGGCGACACGCACTCGTGGCGGATCACCAGCCGCGCCCGTGCGATCTCCGCAGCGTCGAGGTCGAGCAGCACGAGGGGCTCGTCCACGTCACCGAAGAGGTAGCGCAGCACCCGGGACGCCTGCTCGTATGAGTCACTTGCGTGCATGAACCCCACCTCGGCGATCGACGTCGCCCGGGTGGAGCGGTCGTAGCGGCCGCGGGCCTGGGCGGCGTCCCACTCGGAGGCGATCGCGATGTGGCAGAGCATCAGGCGTCGTTCTTTCCGGCCCCGGGCTGGAGCGACTCCCAGATCTCCTTGCACTCGGGGCACACCGGGTACTTGTCGGGGTTGCGCGACGGCACCCAGACCTTGCCGCAGAGCGCGACGACCGGGGTGCCCATCACCAGCGCCTCGGTGAGCTTCGCCTTCGGCACGTAATGGGAGAACCGGTCGTGATCGCCGTCCTCCTCGGCGACGATGCGCTCGTCGACGACGGTCTGGGCTCCGGGGGCAAGCTGCTGACTCATGCCACCGAGTGTAAGACGCACCTCCCGACCCGCCCCCGGGATGCCCACGCGCGATTTGCGGCCCGCGCCCGGCAGGGGCGCGCCTCAGGCTTCCGCCCGCGGGGCCGGACGTCCGACTACTCGTCGTGTCCTCGTGTGTGGTCGGATGGGGGCGTGACGACGCAGCCCGGCCCCTCGACGCCGCGCCTGCTGCTCGTGGGCCTGCTCACCAGCGTGCTCGCCGTCGCGTTCGAGTCGGTGGCCGTCGCCACGGCGATGCCCCGCGCGGGCCAGGAATTGGGCCGGATCAACCTCTACGCCTGGGTGTTCACGATGTTCGTGCTCGGCATGGTGATCGCCACCGCGATCTCGGGGCGGGTGGTCGACCGGATCGGACCGGTGGGCCCGCTGCTCGCCGGGCAGGCGCTGTTCATCGTCGGGCTGCTCGCCGCCGGCTCGGCCTGGTCGATGCCGGCACTCATCGTCGCCCGGTTCGGGCAGGGGGTGGGCGGCGGCACGTTCAACCTCGCGTTCATGGTGGTCGTCGCCCGCGCCTACCCGCCTCTGGGGCGCGCCCGGATCATGACCTGGGTCTCGGTCTGCTGGACCTTCCCGGCGTTCGTCGGACCGTTCGTCGCCGGCTGGATCACCGACCGGCTGTCGTGGCACTGGGTGTTCTGGTCGGTCGTGCCGGTGATGGTGGCCGCGATGGCGATCGTCGCTCCGGCGCTGCGACGGATGCGGCTCGACGACGTGCCCGCCGACGCGTCGCCCTCGGAGACCGGGGTCGAGGAACCTCCTCCCGTGCCGGTGTGGGCCGCACTTCTCACCGGCGTCGGTGTCGCCGGCGTCCAGTACGCCGGCACCGTCCGCGGGGCGGAAGGGGTCGCCGTCGGTGTGGCCGCCGCGGTGGCGTTGGTGGCCGGCGTCCCGCGGCTCATGCCCGCCGGGTTCCTCACCCTCGGCCGCGGTCTCGTCGCGGTCGTGTGGGCGCGCCTGCTCTTCGCGGGCGGCTTCTTCGCCTCGGAGGCGTTCCTGCCGCTCATGCTCGTGGAACAGCGCCGGATGAGTCTCACCCGCGCGGGGCTCGCGCTCACCGTGGGCGCGGTCGGCTGGATGACCGGCTCGTGGCTCCAGTCACGCACGTGGCTCGCCTGGCGGCGAGACCTCATGGTGACGCTCGGCGTGTGCCACCTCGCCGTGGGCCTGGCGCTGGTGACCGTGTTCGCGCGCTTCCCCGGTCTGCCGCTGGTTGTCCCCGCGCTCGGGTGGATCCTCGCCGGGTTGGGCATGGGCCTCGCGACGGCGAGCAGCGCCCTCGCGGTGATGACCCTGTCGCCGGTGAGGTCGCTGGGACGCAACTCCTCCTCGCTCCAGGTGGGCGACGGCCTCGGCACCAGCCTGCTCGGCGGTCTTGCGGGGGTGGTCTTCGCCGTCCTCCATCCACGCGCGCCGGCCCCGCACACCTTCGGGGCGGTGTTCGGCGTCGGCCTGGTCGCCGCCCTGCTCGGCGTGCTCGCGAGTCGGCGGATCGGTCGCGTCGCGCACGAGTCCGCGGACGCCGAGGTCCCCGAGCCCGCGCCGCTCCGGGAGGCCCCGGCCCGTCCCAAGGCGTGACGGGCGTCGCCGCCGGTCCGCTGGTGACCCTCGCCGGGGGCTGACGGCTCGCCGTGGCATAGTGAACTGTCCTCACGGCGCGCCCGCCACCGTCCGCTCACAAGGAGCCCCCATGAGCTCATCGCCCGGCCCACTCCCTCCCATGGGGTGGTATCCCGACCCCGCGGGGTCGGGGGAGGAGCGGTACTGGGACGGGTCGGCCTGGACCGCGAACCTGCGCCCGGTCTCGCCGCCGCCGATGACCGCCCCGACCTTCCCGGACGCCGCTCGTCCCGCGGTTCCCGCAGGCCCGGGCCCCGGCCCCGGACGCCCGGTCGGC
>JAJYQH010000100.1 GCA_021794705.1 Actinomycetes bacterium
GTCGACGAACGCCGGGCCGGTGAGCACCGGCTGGCCGCCCCCGATCGTGTCGCCGTTGGTGTGGTAGAGCCACAGCGAGTCGACGGCGAGGTAGCCCTGGAGGTAGGGCTGCTGGTCGACGGCGAACTCGATCGAGCCGTTCCTGATCGCCGCCACCAGCTGCTGGTTGGTGTCGAAGGTCGCCACCTTGGCGTGGGAGCCGGCCTCCTTGACCGACTGCACCGCGATCAGGCCGACCGCCGCCTTGAGGCCCATCACCGTGTCGATCGACGGGTCCTGCTGCAGCTTGCCGGTGATCTTCGACTGGATGTCGCTCGGCTCCGTGCCGTTGACGTAGAGGATCTGGGTGTGCGGCAGCACCTGCTTGATGCCGGCGCAGCGGGCCTCGTTGCCGACGTTGCCCTGCTCGTGCTGCACGCAGAGCACGTTGCTCGCGCCCAGCTGCTGCAGCCGGCGTCCGGTCTCCTCCCCCGCCACCTGGTCGTCCTGGCCGAAGAAGCCGAGGACGCCGAGCGGCTTCCAGGCGGTGGCACCCGCGTTGAGGGCGGTCACCGGGATGCCGGCCGTGACGGCCGCCTTCACCGCCTCGGCCATCTGGTCGGGCTTGGCCAGCGTGACCGCGATGCCGTCGACGCCCTTGTCGACCGCCGCCTGCACGTACGACGCCTGCGTGGGCCCGTCGGGCGACGCCTGGTACTGCAGGTCGATGCAGTCCTTGGCCGCGGCGTCCTCGGCGCCCTTGCGGACGAGGTCCCAGAAGTCGTCGCCGGGGGCCGAATGGGTGACCAGCGCGACCGTCATCGTCGGGTGGGCGCAGCCGCCGGACGCCGCCGAGCGTTCCGCGGCCAGCCGGCCGCCCGTCGCCGAGCAACCCGACACTGCAACCGCCAGCGCCACCGACAGCGCCATTCCGGACACTTTCGTCGACAGTCTCACGGATCCTCCCTCGTCCCGGTCTGATGACAAACGGCGATTATGTCAGTTTGTACTGACAAAGCCGAAGCCGCCCTCCCCTACGGGTCGGGGCCCTGTGGACCGGGGTGGTCCGCAGTTCAATACGATGTCGGCATGCCCAGAACGCTGCCGGTGGTGGTCGACCGCGCTTCCCCCGTGCCGCTGTACCACCAGTTGGCCGAGCAGTGGGCGAACGCGATCGCCGACGGCACCCTGAAACCCGGGGAGCCGTTCGAGAACGAGTTGGCGCTGGTCGCGCGCCTGCGGCTCTCGCGTCCCACCGTCCGGCGGGCACTGGACGAGCTGGTGCACCAGGGTTTGCTCGTCCGGCGGCGCGGGGTGGGCACGCACGTGGCGAGCCAGGTGGTGCGGCGGCACCCGACCCTCACCAGCCTCTACGAGGAGCTCAGCCGCTCGGGACGCCGGCCGCGCACCCAGGTGCTCACCCTGCAGTCGTCCCGGCCCGACCGCACGGTCGCGCAGGCCATGGACCTCGACCCCGATCAGCCGCTCGTCTACCTCGAGCGGCTGCGGTTCAGTGAGGGGCGGCCGCTGGTGATCCTGCGCTCCTGGCTCGCGCCCCAGTTCTCCGACCTCAGTGCGGAGGACCTCACCAACCACGGTCTGTACGAGGTGCTGGCCCGGCGTGGAGTGACCGCGGCCGTGGCGCGGCAGCGGGCGGCGGCGAGGATCGCGACGTCACGGGAGCGGCGGCTGCTCGACCTGCCCCGCACCGCTGCCGTGCTCAGCGTGATCTGGCTCTCCCACGACGGGCAGGGCGAGGCGATCGAGTACGGAGAGCACTCCTACCGCGGCGACCAGTACGTGCTCGACAACACCCTGCACTCGGACTGACCGCTCCGACGCCGCCGGCCGACCGTCGCAGGCTTACGCGGTCGAGCCGACCCGCTCGCCGGCTCCCGCCATCGACGCCTGGTAGATCTGGTCGATCGAGGCGCTCAGCGTGGCGGTGAACTCCTCGTCGCTCTGCCCCACCGACAGCCCCTCGGTGAGGGCCCGGCTGAAGCTCGCGATCAGGCCGCGGTTCCGTGCGAGGAGTCGGCAGGCCTCGTCGCGGCTGTAACCGCCCGACAGGGCGACGACGCGTAGCACCTTAGGGTGGGCGATGAGGCCGGCGAACAGGTCGTCGACGCTGGGGATGGTGAGCTTGAACATCACCGGGCGGTCATCGGGCCACCGGTCGAGGTGCTCGGTGAGGGCGCGCAGCAGCATCTCCTCGGCGTCCTGCTTGCCCGGGCAGTGGATGTCGACCTCCGGTTCGATGATCGGCACCAGACCGGTGGCGGCGATGCGGGCGGCGAGGTCGAACTGCTGGGCCACGATGGCGTCGATGCCCGCCTCGTTGTCCTCCCGGATCACCGAGCGCATCTTCGTGCCGAAGATGCCCTTGTCGAGCGCGTGCTGCAGCGTCTCGTCCAGTTGCGGGATCGGCTTCATGAGCTGGACGCCGGTCTCGGCCGGAAGGAGCCCCTTGTCGACCTTGAGGATCGGGAGGATGCCCCGCTCCTGCCAGACGTACTCGGCACTGGGGCGGCCGGCGATCTCGCGGTCGACGGTCTGCTCGAACAGGATCGTGGCGAGGATGCGATCGGAGGAGAAGGCCGGGTTGGTGATGATGCGGGTACGCATCTCGTGCACGAGGTCGAACATCTCCGCCTCGCTCGTGTACCGGTCTTCGGGGATGCCGTAGAGGCGGAGCGCCTTCGGGGTGCTGCCGCCGCTCTGGTCGAGCGCGGCGATGAACCCGCTGCCGTTCTTCATGCGTTCGAGTTGTTCGGCCGACATCGACGTCTCACCTTCCGGAGCTCCCCCGGGTGCCCCGCATCCGGGATCAGTTTCAGGCTACGCCGACGGGCTCCGACGGGGGTGCGAATCCGGTTGTGGCGGCTCAGCCTGCGAGCGCCGCCGCGATGGCGCGATCGACGGGAAGCAGGTCGAGCGCGCCGAGCCGGCCGGGCTCGATCCACTCGATCGCGTCGTGACTGTGCCCCGGGGTCGGCTCGCCCGCGACGAGGGTGGCGAAGAAGGCCCGGAGGAACTCGTCCTCGCCCAGCGTCCAGGGGCCGGACGTGCTCTCGAACTCCGCATCGACCTGCACCATGATCCCGAGTTCCTCGCGCAGTTCCCGGACCAGGGCGTCGTCGAGCGATTCGGCGTCCTCGACCTTCCCGCCCGGAAACTCCCACAGGCCCGCGAGGGCGGGCGGGTAACTGCGCCGGGCCACCAGAATCTGCCCGTTCGCGACGACGATTCCGGCGACGACCATGCGGGAACCCTACCCGCCGGGTGGGCGACGGGAGGATGCTCGTGCCGGGGACGCCGCGCGGCCGACCGCCTCGGCGGTGGCACTCTGGTGGCACCAGGGGCGTCCCCGGACGGGAGGTGGGCATGGACATCGGGCAGGTCGTGCTGGGTGCGGGCCGGAATGGACGCGCGCGGGCCGTGCCGCCGGCCGAGCCCGTCCGCGGCTACTGGCAGCGGATGCGGGCGGCCGCCGAGCACCTCGCCGGGTCCGTCCACGACCCGGTGCCGACGATCCTCGACCTCGGCTGCGGCTCCGGGCTGTCGACGAGGGAACTCCTCCGGGCGACCCGCCGCCGTGGCCTGACCCCCCGCATCATCGGCGTCGATCCTTCGCCGGCGATGGTCGAGCTCGCGCGGGCCAGGAGGTGGCCGCAGGGGGTCGACTTCGTTCCGGGCGATGCCGCAACCCTGGCGGCCCTCGGGCTCCCCCGCGCCCACGCGGCCCTCGCCCACGTTCCGGTGCGGAACCTGCCCGGTCTGGACGCCGCCCTGCCCGGCCTGGCCGCCGCCCTGCTCCCCGGGGCGACGCTGGTCGTGACCGCCGATCGGCTCACCGACCTCGACGTCATCGCCGGCTGGTTCGGCGGCGCCGGGTTCGAGAGCGTCCGGTCATGCGCCGTCGGGGGACGGCGGCGTGACCTCGTGTACCTCGTGGAGGGCCACGTCTGACCGGACGGTGCCGACGGGGAGCAGCGGCAGCAGCGCGTCCCGGATCAGGGCCTCCGCGTCGTGCGCGGCGAACTCCGCGCGCAACCGTTCCTGGGCCCGGCGGTGTCCGGGGTCGGTGAGTACCCGCCGCACCGCCCGCTCGATGACCCACGGAGGCGCTTTGACCATCCGGATCGCCTCCCCCGCACCACTCGCGCGGAGCCGTGCCCCGATGTCGGGTTTCTCCTCCGTCGCGCCGCACTGGACGACCGGCGTGCCCGCCGCGAGCGCGAGGGTCACGCCGGTGTAGCCGCCGTTGGTGACGAAGACGTCGGCCTGCGCGAGCGCGTCGTAGTAGTCGACGGCCGCCACCGCCGTCACGTGGGACGAGCCCGGGAGGGGGCTCGCCATCCCCGCGACGAGCACCTCGAACCCCGCGGACAGGAGCGCCCGGGACGCCGGCAGCGCCAGCTCGCGCGGGTCGGGCCGCATCGTTCCCTGGGTGACGAGGGCGAGCGGACGGGAACGGCGGTCGCGGAGCAGCTGCGCCGGAACGGGCGGGGCGAAGCCGGGTCCGGGGCCGAGCGCGCCGACGAACCGGACGAACTCCGGCCAGACCTTCCGCGGGTACTCGAACCCGGGCGTGCAGCCCTGGAGGTGCAGCCGGCGCGACACGCCCGCTGTCAGCAGGTCCGAGACGGGCCACAGCCCGTGCGCGCGTCGCACCTGGTTGTAGTCGGCCAGGGCCCCGCTGAACAGCACGGCGTCCACGGTGTGCTTCACCTGGCGGTTGCGGTGCCGACCGGCCGGTCCGTGCAACACCGGGAGGCCGCTGCCGAAGGGCGGCAGGTCGGGGTCGGGCCACTGGAGCGGTCCGTCGCCCAGGGTCGCCCAGGCCACACCGGTGAGCTCGGACACGATCCCGGCGGCGAGCATGAGGGTGTCGCTCACGACGACGTCGACCTGCTCGCCCTCGACGAGCGCGAGCAACGCGTCGACGTGGCGGGGCACCGATCCGACGAGGTAGTCGCGGTACAACCGCCGCACCTCGGCCAGTGAGCCGACGGTGCCGGGGACGGTGCGGGCGGGCACGAAGGTGGTGGGCAGGTCGGCGGCGAAGGCGACGAAGTCCTCCCCCACCCAGCGTTCGGCGTGCGCTCGCAGCCACGGGGCGGCGTACCACAGCACCCTCGCCCCGGCGGCGCGCAGACTGCGGACCACGGGGGTGGCGTTCAGCGCGTGGGCGGTGATCGGGGTGCTCGCCACGAGCACCGTCGGCCGCCGGTCGGCGTCGGACGCCGGGACCATCGGCCTCACCCGTCCAGCGCGAGACGGAAGCCCCGCAGTTCGTACCCGCTCACCAGGTCGTCCCACCCGAGGTCGGGCTCGCGGACGATGCGCGGCCGGAGTTCCAGCAGCCTGGTCAACAGCACGTCGGCCTCGAGCAGGGCGAGCGGCTCCCCCGGGCAGCGGTGCGGCCCGTCGGAGAAG
>JAJYQH010000302.1 GCA_021794705.1 Actinomycetes bacterium
CGATGATCGTCACGGCACCGGCGAACGGGGCCGCCACGTGCTTGGGGTTGGACGCGTCGGCGCGCTCGGCCAGGTCGGCGGCGACCTTGATCGAACGGTCGCGCACGCGGATCGGCCGGATCTGCCCGTTGAGCGTGCAGATGACCGTGCGAACGCCCTTGTTGTCGGGCTCGCCGATGGCGTCGAGGCCGAACAGCATGGTGACGCCGCTGCGCAGCTCGACCGCGTGCTCGACCCCGGCCCGCAGCCCGTAGAGGTAGGGCAGGGTCGGCATCGGCGACAGGTCGCCGTACTCCTCGCGGTAGGCGGCGAACTCCCTGCTCGGGCCGGGGAACAGCAGCCGGTTGAGGGTCTCCTGCCGGACGCGGCCGGGCTCGGCGAGTTTGGCGAGATCGTCGGCCGGCACCTCGGTGATGCGCACCGGCGTGCGGCGTCCGGCCAGCGCCTTGCTGCGGAACGGCTCCGGCCATCCACCCGCCGGCGCACCCAGCTCTCCGTTGAGGAAGCCGACCACCGAGTCGGGGATGTCGAACCGCTGCGGGTCGGCCTCGAACTCGGCCGGGTCGGCCCCCACGGCGACGAGGTGCAGGGCGAGGTCACCGACCACCTTGGAGCTCGGCGTCACCTTGACCGGGCGGCCGAGGATCCTGTTCGCCGCGGCGTAGGTCGACTCGATCTGCTCGAACTTGTCCCCGAGCCCCAGCGAGATCGCCTGCTGGCGCAGGTTCGACAGCTGGCCGCCGGGGATCTCGTGGGTGTACACGCGTCCGGTGGGGCTGGGCAGTCCGCTCTCGAACGGCCGATAGACCTTGCGGACCGCCTCCCAGTACGGCTCGAGAGCCGTGACCGCGGCGAAGTCGAGCTTGGTCGCCTTGTCGGTGTGCTCGAGGGCCGCCACGAGCGCGGACGCCGACGGCTGGCTGGTGGTGGCGGCCATCGGCGCGCTCGCGACGTCGACGGCGTCCACCCCGGCGTCGATCGCCGAGATGAGCGTGGCGAGCTGGCCGCCCGCCGTGTCGTGGGTGTGCAGGTGCACGGGCAGATCGAACCGCGAGCGCAGCGCGGTGACCAGGGTGGACGCCGCGTAGGGACGCAGCAGCCCGGCCATGTCCTTGATCGCCAGGATGTGCGCGCCGGCGTCGACGATCTGCTCGGCGAGACGCAGGTAGTAGTCGAGCGTGTAGATGCGCTCGTTGGGGTCGCTGAGGTCGCCGGTGTAGCACAGCCCGACCTCGGCCACGCTGGTGCCGGTGGCGCGGACGGCCTCGATCGCCGGGCGCATCTGCTCGACGTCGTTGAGGGCGTCGAAGATCCGGAAGATGTCGATGCCGACCGCCGTGGCCTCCTCGACGAACGCCTCGGTCACCTCGGTCGGGTACGGCGTGTAGCCCACGGTGTTGCGCCCGCGCAGGAGCATCTGGAGGCACTGGCCGGGCATCGCCTCACGCAGCTGGGCCAGCCGTTCCCACGGGTCCTCCCCGAGGAAGCGCAGGGCGACGTCGTAGGTCGCGCCGCCCCAGCACTCGACCGAGAACAGGCCGGGCAGCATCCGCGCGTAGTACGGGGCGACGTGCACGAGGTCGCGGGTGCGCACCCGGGTGGCGAGCAGCGACTGGTGGGCGTCGCGGAAGGTCGTGTCGGTCACCTCGACCTGGGACTGCTCGCGCAACTGGCGGGAGAAGCCCTCGGGGCCGAGGGCGAGCAGCCGCTGCCGCGCGCCGTCGGGCGCGGGCCCGGAGATGTCGAACTCGGGCAGCTTGGCCTTCGGCGACACCGTCGTGATCGGCTCCCCGTTGGGCTTGTTGACGGTGACGTCGGCGAGCCAGCGCAGCATCTTGGTGCCCCGGTCGCCCGGACGCCGGGCGCTCAGCAGGTGCGGGCGCTCCTCGATGAACGACGTCGACACGTCGCCCGCCCGGAAGGCCGGCTCCTCGAGGACGCTGCGGAGGAACGAGATGTTCGTCGACAGCCCGCGGATGCGGAACTCGGCGAGCGCCCGGTCGGCCCGGGCGATGGCGGTGGCGAAGTCGCGACCGCGCGCGGTGAGCTTCACGAGCAGCGAATCGAAGTGGGGGCTGATCTCGACACCGGTGGCGACGGTGCCGCCGTCGAGCCGGATCCCCGCACCGGACGCCGAGCGGTAGCCGGTGATGATGCCCGTGTCGGGACGGAAGTTGTTGAGCGGGTCCTCGGTCGTGATGCGGCACTGCAGCGCCGCGCCCCGGATACGGACCGCGTCCTGGGACAGGCCGAGGTCGGCGAGGGTCTCCCCCGCCGCGATCCGCATCTGCGACTGCACGAGGTCGACGTCGGTGATCTCCTCGGTGACCGTGTGCTCGACCTGGATGCGCGGGTTCATCTCGATGAACACGTGCTTGCCGGCCCGCTCGCCCTCGGTCTCGACGAGGAACTCCACGGTGCCCGCGCAGGAGTAGCCGATCGACGTGGCGAACGCGACGGCGTCCGAGGTGAGGGCGTCCCGCAGCTCCTGACTGATGTTCGGCGCGGGCGCGATCTCGATGACCTTCTGGTGCCGGCGCTGGATCGAGCAGTCGCGCTCGAACAGGTGCATCGTCTCGCCGGTCTGGTCGGCGAGGATCTGCACCTCGATGTGGCGGGGGCGGCCGACGGCCTGTTCGATGTAGACGGTCGGGTCGCCGAAGGCGGCCTCCGCCTCGCGCATCGCCGCGCCCAGCGCCGCGGGGAGTTCCTCGCTGCTGTTCACCCGGCGCATGCCGCGGCCGCCACCACCGGCGACGGCCTTGACGAAGACGGGGAAGCCGATGCCCTCGGCGCCGGCGATGAGTTCGTCGGGATCGGTCGACGGCGGGGTCGACTGCAGGGTGGGGATGCCGACCGCGCGCGCGGCGGCGATGGCGCGCACCTTGTTGCCCGCGAGTTCGAGCACCCGGGCGGGCGGGCCGATGAACGTGATGCCGTTCTCGGCGCAGGCGGTGGCCAGGTCGGGGTTCTCGGACAGGAATCCGTAGCCCGGGTAGATCGCGTCCGCACCGGCCTTCTTGGCCGCGGCGATGATCTCGGCGATGTCCAGGTAGGCCCGCACCGGGTGGCCCGGGGTGCCGATCTGGTAGGCCTCGTCCGCCTTGATCCGGTGGTCGGCGTTGCGGTCTTCATAAGGGAAGACGGCCACGGTCTGCAGGCCGAGTTCGTGTGCGGCCCGGAAGGCGCGCACCGCGATCTCACCGCGGTTGGCCACAAGTACTTTGGTGAACATGCGCCCCAACCTACCGGGGAGGGACGCGTCGGAGGGGGCGTCCCGAGGGCGCGAGACGACGCCCGGACGCGACGGCGTCCCGACCCTCGGGAGGGCCGGGACGCCGGATGCCGTGCGGTCGCCGCGGGCTCAGAGCCTCGTGATGAGCGAGGACAGGATGCCCTGGGCGAAGTAGACGACGAAGGCCGCGCTGATGCCCCACATGAGCGGGTGCACCATCCGGGCCTTGCCCTTCACCAGCTTGATGAGGGCGTACGTGATGAAGCCCGCGCCGATGCCGACGGTGATCGAGTAGGTGAACGGCATGAGCACGATGGTGAGGAACGCGGGGATGCCGTCCTCGAGGTCGTCCCACCGCACGTGCAGCACCTGGGTCATCATGAGGAAGCCGACCAGCGCGAGCACCGGGGCCACCGCCTCGCTGGGCACCATGTTGACGAGCGGGGTGAGGAACATGGCGACGATGAACGCGGCGCCGGTGACCACCGAGGCGAGACCGGTGCGCGCCCCCTCGCCGACGCCGGACGCCGACTCGATGTAGGCGGTGTTCGACGACGACGACCCCAGGCCGCCGGCAACCGCGGCCAGCGCGTCGACGAGCAGGATCTCCTTGAGGTGGGGCGGGTTGCCCTGGTTGTTGAGCAGGCCGCCCTCCTGGCCGATGGCCACGACCGTGCCCATGGTGTCGAAGAAGTCGGCGAGCATCAGCGAGAACACGATGAGCAGGACGCCGAGCACGATGCTGAGGTGGAACCTGCCGTCGGGGGCGAAGGCGCCGAACAGGTCGACCTTGCCGACCAACCCGAGCTTGGGCAGACCGAAGTCGGACAGGTGCGGCAGGGCCGGCACGTTGAGCTGCCAGCCGGTGTCCTTGACCGAGCCGTCGGCCTGGAACATCGGGCCCACCTTGGCGAGCGCCTCGATGATCACGGCGATGATCGTCGTGGCGACGATGGCGATGAGCATGGCGCCGCGCACGCGCTTGACGAACAGCAGCACGACGAGGAAGAACCCGATGACGACGACAGCGATCGGCCAGCCCTGGAGCGAGCCGTTGATTCCGAGCTCGACGGGAACCGAGCCGCTGGGCTTGCGGACGACGCCGGAATCCATGAGGCCGACGAAGGTGATGAACAGGCCGATGCCGACACTGATGGCGGTGCGCAGCGCGGGGGGAACGGCCTTGAACACGGCCTGCCGGAACCCGGTCATCACGGCGATCGCGATGCCGACGCCCTCCCACACGACGAGGCCCATCGCCTGCGGCCAGGTCATCGTGGGAGCGATCGTGTAGGCGAGGAGGGCGTTGAGGCCCAGGCCGGTGGCGATGCCCAGCGGATACCGGCCCCACAGGCCCATGGCGATGGTCATGACCGCCGCGACGAGCGCGGTGACGCCGGCCACCATGAGCTGCGAGTGGTGCACGGCCGCCCAGTCGATGTTCTTCTGGGCGGCGTCCAGGTACTTCGGCTGTCCCGAGAGCAGGAGGCCCCGCTTGTCGGTGGCCGCGCCGATGATGATGGGGTTGAGGGCCAGGATGTAGGCCATCGCGAAGAAGGTGACGAGCCCGCCCCGCACTTCGCGTGCGACGGTCGAGCCACGGTGGGTGATTTCGAACCAGCGGTCCAGACCACTCTGCTGTGTGGGGTCCAGACGTCCAGGCGGCGCGACCGGCGCAGCCTTGGGAGAGTTGGTGACCATGGCGCACATGGTATGGGGACCGGGCGGCAAGCCTAGAATCGGGCCTCATGAACGGGATGTCCGCCGACTCCGCCGGGGCGGAGCATCACCACTTCCTCCAGGCGCCCATCCGTCCGCTCGACGAGAACGGCATCACCGCGACGGTCATCGGCACCGGCCTGTTCGCGGTCGCGACCATCGTCCTGCTGATCCTGAGGTCGCGCCTGGACGCCTCCGGGCGCGGCTGGTGGATCTGGGTCGGGGCGTGCGGCGTGCTGCTCGGCCTCATCGGCTACGCCTACTGCCGGCGTCGGGCCGCGCGCGGGGCCTGACCCTTCCCGACGGCCCCGTTCCCGCCCCGGTTCCCGGGCGTACGTTTCGTCGCCCCGGGCGTACGAAACGTCGATGTCGCCCCACATCTCGTACGCCCCCAGTCAGCTCGTACGCCCCGGGACGGGATCAGTCGGGCCGGCCGCCGGCGGGAGTGGGG
>JAJYQH010000031.1 GCA_021794705.1 Actinomycetes bacterium
CCCCTCACGGCGGCATCTTCGTGTTCTTCGCGATCGACAGGTTCTGGGCCTTCCTGCTGGCGATCGTCGTCGGCGCCATCGTCGGCGGTGTCACGGTCACGGTGCTCAAGACGCTCAAGCCCAACCGGGCCGAGCTCGAGGCTGCCGAGAGCGAGAGCCAACTGGAAGCCGCTCCCGCCATCTGAGCCCGTGCCGTTAGGATTCCCCCAACGCCTCACGAAAGGAACACCATGGCCAGCAAGACCGTGACCGTCGGATCAGCCGTCGGCCTCCACGCTCGCCCCGCGGCGATCATCGCCGAGGCGGCCGGTGAGTACGACGACGACATCCTGTTGTCGGTCGAGGGCAATGACGAGGGCGTCGACGCCGCCTCGCCGCTGCTCATCATGACCCTGGGTGCCGAGAAGGGCGCTTCGGTGACCGTCACGTCCGACGACGAGGATGCGGTCAACGCGATCGCTGCACTCATCGAGAAGGACCTCGACGCCGAGTGAGCTGACACGTCGGCCGAAGGCCGACACCGCAGACCCTGCCGGGCCGTCACCTGCTACCGCGGGTGGCGGCCCGGTCGCCTGCGGGGAGTCCCGCCCCGATTTGGCGTGCTTACCGGGGGCATGACAAGATGTACAGGTTGCTCCGATGGGGTTCGTGCGTTGTGACGGCTCGCTGTGCGTGCTGGCGCCCTGCCGACTCCACCAGAACCGGACGTGTACCGGTGCCAGGAGCCCACAGTCACAAGGTCACAGTGTGCGGTTTCGTGCCAACGTGTGCCTGTGGAGTCTGGCGCTTCGGCGACACGCCCGAGTACGGGGGTCGGAGGGATGAGGGTCGCGAGGTCCTCGTCCGGCCCAAAGGAGCAGCACGGCAGGCCCGCCCACGCGGTGCCCGTCGACCAGGACAACCGGTGTTGCCGGACAAGTAGCCAGCCGGCCCAGCCGGATCTGTTGGACGAGTAGAAGGAACAACTGTGGCGGGACAAAAGATCCGCATCAGGCTCCGGGCCTACGACCACGAGGTCATCGACTCGTCGGCGCGCAAGATCGTCGACACCGTGACCCGCACGGGCGCCAAGGTGGCCGGCCCTGTGCCGCTGCCGACCGAGAAGAACGTCTTCTGTGTCATCCGGTCGCCGCACAAGTACAAGGACAGCCGCGAGCACTTCGAGATGCGCACCCACAAGCGGCTCATCGACATCCTCGACCCGACCCCGAAGACGGTCGACTCGCTCATGCGTCTCGACCTGCCGGCCGGTGTCGACATCGAGATCAAGCTTCCGTGAGGTGGGGGAGACAATGAACACCGAACGCACCGTGAAGGGGCTGCTGGGCACCAAGCTCGGCATGACCCAGATGTGGGACGAGAACAACCGCGTCGTCCCCGTGACCGTGATCCAGGCCGGTCCCTGCGTCGTGACGCAGGTGCGCACCCCCGAGGTGGACGGCTACTCCGCCGTCCAGCTGGGCTTCGGCGCGATCAAGGCGAAGCACGTGACGAAGCCGGCCGCCGGGCACTTCGAGAAGGCGGGTGTCACCCCGCGCAAGAACCTCGTCGAGCTGCGCACGTCCAACGCCAGCGAGTACACGCTCGGCCAGGAGGTCACCGCTGAGGTGTTCGCCGCCGCCGAGATCGTCGACGTCACCGGCGTCACCAAGGGCAAGGGCACCGCGGGTGTCGTCAAGCGCCACGGCTTCAAGGGACTCGGCGCGGCGCACGGTGTGCACCGCAAGCACCGTTCCCCCGGGTCCATCGGCGGCTGCTCCACCCCCGGCAAGGTCTTCAAGGGCCTGCGCATGGCCGGCCGGATGGGTCACGCCACCAAGACCGTCCAGAACCTGACCATTCACGCTGTCGACGCCGATCGCGGCCTCATCCTCGTCCGGGGTGCCATCCCCGGCAACAAGGGGTCGCTCGTGGTCGTCCGCAGCGCCGCCAAGAAGGGTGATGCGGCATGAGCGCCTCGCAGAACGTCGACATCCTCAGCGCCGACGGCACCAAGGCCGGGACGGCCCAGCTCCCCGGCGAGCTGTTCGATGCGCAGACCAACGTCGCGCTGATCCACCAGGTCGTCGTGGCCCAGCAGGCCGCGGCCCGCCAGGGCACGCACTCCACCAAGACCCGCGGCGAGGTCCGCGGCGGTGGCGTGAAGCCGTGGCGTCAGAAGGGCACCGGCCGCGCCCGCCAGGGCTCGCGCCGCGCCCCGCAGTGGACCGGCGGTGGCACCGTGCACGGGCCGCAGCCCCGCGGCTACGCCCAGCGCACCCCCAAGAAGATGATCGCCGCCGCGCTCCGCGGCGCCCTCTCCGACCGGGCCCGCGACGGACGCCTGTTCGTCCTCGACTCCATCGTCAGCGGCGAGACCCCCTCCACCAAGGCGGCCCTCACGGCGCTGTCGGTCGTGGGTGACATCTCGAAGGTGCTCGTGGTGCTCGACCGCGAAGAGGACGTCGCGTGGCTCAGCCTGCGCAACGTCCCCACGGTGCACGCGCTGGCAGTCGACCAGCTCAACACCTACGACGTCGTCGTCAACGACGCGGTCGTCTTCACCAAGGCCGCGCTCGACACGTTCGTCGGTGCCGCCCCGGTCGAGGCCGTCGCGGCGTCCGAGGAGACCTCGAGCGAGCCGGCCGAGCCGGTTGCGCCCAAGGCGACCAAGCCGGCCAAGGCCGCCAAGGCCACTGCTCCCGAGGAGGATTCGGACAAGTGAGCGAGCTCAAGATCCGCGATCACCGCGACATTCTCCTGGCCCCCGTGGTCAGCGAGAAGAGCTACAGCCTGATCGACGAGAACAAGTACACGTTCGTCGTCGACCCGAAGGCCAACAAGACCGAGATCAAGATCGCCGTCGAGGCGGTCTTCAACGTGACGGTCACCGCCGTGAACACGCTCAACCGCAGGGGCAAGGTGCGTCGCACGCGCTATGGCCAGGGCAAGCGCCCCGACACCAAGCGCGCGATCGTCACCGTCGCCGAGGGCCAGCGGATCGACATCTTCAGCGGCCCGGTCGCCTGAACGAGGAAGACAAGGAACGACTGACTCATGGGTATCCGTAAGTACAAGCCGACGACGCCAGGTCGCCGTGGCGCCAGCGTCTCCGACTTCGCCGAGGTGACGCGCTCGACGCCCGAGAAGTCCCTGCTCAAGTCGAAGCCGAAGACCGGCGGCCGGAACAACACCGGCCGGATCACCACCCGGCACATCGGCGGCGGGCACAAGCAGGCCTACCGGGTGATCGACTTCAAGCGCTACGACAAGGACGGCGTGCCGGCCAAGGTCGCCGAGATCGAGTACGACCCGAACCGCACCGCGCGGATCGCGCTGCTGCACTACGCCGACGGCGAGAAGCGCTACATCATCGCGCCGGCCGGGCTGACGCAGGGCGCCACCGTGCAGGCGGGCGAGGGCTCCGACATCCGCCCCGGCAACAACCTCCCGCTGCGCAACATCCCGGTGGGCACCACGGTGCACGCCGTCGAGATGCGCCCCGGCGGCGGGGCCAAGCTCGGGCGCTCCGCGGGTGCCGCCATCCAGCTGGTCGCCCGCGAGGGCAAGATGGCGACGCTGCGCATGACCTCCGGTGAAATGCGACTCGTCGACGTGCGCTGCCGCGCGACCGTGGGCACGGTCGGCAACGCGGAGCAGAGCAACATCAACTGGGGCAAGGCCGGACGCAGCCGGTGGAAGGGCGTCCGCCCGACCGTCCGCGGTGTCGTCATGAACCCGATCGACCACCCGCACGGTGGTGGCGAGGGTCGCACGTCCGGTGGTCGTCACCCTGTCTCGCCGTGGGGCAAGCCCGAGGGCCGCACCCGCGACAAGAACAAGGCGAGCAGCAAGTTGATCATCCGACGCCGCAAGTCCGGCAAGAAGCGCTGATTGGGAGCTTGAGGAATGCCACGCAGCCTGAAGAAGGGTCCCTTCGTCGACGAGCACCTGGCCAAGAAGGTCGACGTGCAGAACGAGAAGGGCACGAAGACCGTCATCAAGACCTGGTCGCGCCGCTCGATGGTGGTGCCCGACATGATCGGACACACCATCGCCGTGCACGACGGCCGCAAGCACGTGCCCGTGTTCGTCACCGAGGCGATGGTCGGTCACAAGCTCGGAGAGTTCGCCCCCACGCGCACCTTCAAGGGGCACGTGAAGGACGACAAGAAGTCCCGTCGGCGCTGACAGCGCGAGTAAAGGAATCCAAGACAGATGAGCACTAACACCGAGCGACCCAGCCGTCGCCTCCGCCTGCTCGGGGATCGTCCTGGCTCGTACGCGATTGCGCGCCACGTGCGGATGAGCCCGACCAAGGTGCGCCGCGTCGTCGACATCGTCCGCGGAATGGACGTGACCGACGCGCTCGACACCCTCAAGTACGCGCCCCAGGCCGCGAGCGAACCGGTCTACAAGGTGGTCGCCTCCGCGGTCGCCAACGCCGAGAGCGCCGAGCAGCTGCGCGCCGACGACCTGTACATCTCGCAGGCGTTCGTCGACGAGGGTGTCACCCTGCGCCGCATCCGGGCGCGGGCGAAGGGATCGGCCAGCCGCATCCTCAAGCGCGCGTCGCACATCACCGTCGTCGTCGAGCCCCGCTCGGCGGAGGCCACGTCGAAGAAGAAGGGAGCCTGAGCATGGGCCAGAAGATCAACCCGACCGGCTTCCGCCTCGGTGTGACCAATGACCACCGCACGCGCTGGTACGCCGAGAAGAACTACTCGGCGCTGCTGGGCGAGGACATCAAGATCCGCCAGTACCTGCTGAAGACGCTGGAGCGCGCCGGCATCTCCTCGATCGAGATCGAGCGCCGCTCCGAGCGGGTGACGATCTTCCTGTACGCCGCGCGCCCGGGCATCGTCATCGGTCGCAACGGCGCGGAGGCCGAGCGCATCCGTGGTGCGCTCGAGAAGCTCACCGGCAAGCAGATCCAGCTGAACATCCTCGAGGTGAAGAACCCCGAGACCGACGCCCAGCTGGTCGCCCAGGGTGTCGCCGAGCAGCTCGGCGCCCGCGTCGCCTTCCGTCGCGCCATGCGCAAGGCGCAGCAGACCGCCATGCGGGCGGGTGCCCAGGGCATCCGCATCAAGTGCTCGGGCCGTCTCGGCGGCGCCGAGATGAGCCGCTCCGAGGGCTACCGCGACGGCCGGGTCCCGCTGCACACCCTGCGCGCCGACATCGACTACGGCTTCCACGAGGCCAAGACGAGCTTCGGGCGCATCGGTGTGAAGGTGTGGATCTACAAGGGTGACGTCTCGGGTAGCAAGACCGAGCGGGCCGCCCAGAAGGCCGCGCGGGCCGCGGCCCCCGGACGCCAGCGTCCGACCCGTCGCCCCCGTGGCGAGCGTCCCGAGCGTCCGGAGCGTGGCGGACGCCGCCGCGTCGAGGCCGCCGAGTCGAGCGCACCGGC
>JAJYQH010000301.1 GCA_021794705.1 Actinomycetes bacterium
GGGCATGTACGAGGGCGACATGTCGCGCAAGCGCACCCTCGTCGACCACGGGTTCCGACTGCCGAGCGCGATGGACAACCGCCCGCTGCGCTTCGAGGAGTTCGTCGAGCGCATCGGCCAGACCGTCTACCTGTCGGCGACGCCCGGCCCCTACGAGCTGGCTCGCGCCACCGGCGAGCCGGTCCAGCTGCTCATCCGGCCCACCGGCCTCGTCGACCCCGAGGTCATCGTCAAGCCCACCAAGGGCCAGATCGACGACCTCATGGGCGAGATCCGGCTGCGGGTCGAGCGCAACGAGCGGGTGCTCGTCACGACGCTCACCAAGAAGATGTCCGAAGACCTCACCGACTACCTCATGGAGAACGGCATCCGCACCCGGTACCTGCACAGCGAGGTCGACACGCTGCGGCGGGTCGAACTGCTCCGCGAGCTGCGGCTCGGCGAGTACGACGTGCTCGTCGGCATCAACCTGCTGCGTGAGGGCCTCGACCTGCCCGAGGTGTCGCTCGTCGCCATCCTCGACGCCGACAAGGAGGGCTTCCTCCGGTCCGACCGGTCGCTCATCCAGACGATCGGGCGGGCGGCGCGCAACGTGGCGGGCCAGGTGCACATGTACGCCGACCGCATCACCCCCTCGATGGCGGCGGCCATCGACGAGACCAATCGGCGGCGGGAGATCCAGATCGCCTACAACCTCGAGCACGGCATCGACCCGCAGCCGCTGCGCAAGCGGATCGCCGACATCACCGACATGCTCGCCCGGGAGGAGGCCGACACCGACGAGCTGCTGAAGAAGGCGTCCCCGCGCGGACGCCAGCCGAAGTCGCCGCTTCCCGCCAAGCTCATCGACCAGCGCAGCGACCTCGATCCGGCCCGGCTGTCGGCCGTCGAACTGGCCGACCTGGTGGCCGAGCTCACCCAGCAGATGAAGAGCGCGGCCGCCGAGCTCCAGTTCGAGCTCGCCGCCCGGCTGCGGGACGAGATCTCCGACCTCAAGAAGGAGTTGCGGGGCCTCATCGAGGCCACGAAGTAGCCCGACCGGGTCTCCCCGGAGGGCCGGAACGGGCCTGTGGGAGAATGGGCGCGCGGAGGGGAGTACTCCACCACGCAGTCGTCGTCATCACGGCGGGACATCCCGCCCGGCGCTGCGGCCGGCCCGCCGGTGGACGAGACCTCCCGGCCTCAGCCGTGGAAGGAACCCCCCGTTGCAGGTTCACGCGTCCGCCTGGATCATCACCGTCGCCGTGATGGCGGCCCTGCTCGCCGTCGACGTCCTCATCATCGGACGCCGCCCGCACGTGCCGTCGATGAGGGAGTGCACGCTGCTCGTCGGCCTGTTCGTGGCGCTCGCCGTGCTGTTCGGCGCCGGCATCTGGGTGGTGAGCGGGCCGGTCTACGGCAAGGAGTTCTTCGCCGGCTGGCTCACCGAGTACAGCCTGTCGGTCGACAACCTGTTCATCTTCCTGCTCATCATGGACAAGTTCCGGGTGCCCGCGAGGCTGCAGCAGTTCGGCCTGCTCGTCGGCATCATCCTCGCCCTCGTCTTCCGCGGGGTGTTCATCGGCCTGGGCGCGGCGATGATCGCCTCGATGGCCTGGGTGTTCTTCCTCTTCGGCGCGTTCCTCCTCTACACCGCGGTCGACCTCGTGCGCGACTTTCTCGACGGCAGCGCCGAGGAGGAGGAGGCCACCGAGAACCTCGTGATGCGCTTCGTGCGGCGCAGGTTCCCGGCGTCCGAGGAGTTCCACGGCACCCGCCTCACGCTCCAGGAGGGCGGCCGGCGGCTGGTGACGCCCATGCTCATCGTCATCGTCGCGCTCGGCACCACCGACGTGATGTTCGCCCTCGACTCGATCCCGGCGATCTACGGGCTCACCCAGGAGCCCTACCTCGTCTTCACCGCCAACGTCTTCGCGCTCATGGGCCTGCGCCAGCTCTACTTCCTGCTGGGCGGCATGCTCAAGAAGCTCGTCTACCTCCCACTGGGACTCGCGGTGATCCTCGCGTTCATCGGCGTGAAGCTGCTGCTGCACGCCGCGCACCATTACCGGCTCGACCGGTCGTGGCCCGTCAGCGCCGAGATCCCGGTCGAGACGTCCCTGCTCGTCATCGTGGTGACGCTCGCGGTCACGGTGACCGCCAGCCTCGTGCGGAGCCGGTCGGCGGCCGAGTGACCCGACGGGTCAGTGCGGGGGCAGCAGCCCCGGCACGTCGTCGAGGGCGGTTCCCGAGAGTCCCGCCGCATCGCCGCGTCCGGACAGCCAGCCGACGAGGTCGGCGTCCCGGCCGGTGATCGTGCCGAGGGACCTGCGGTCGAGGGGCCCGACCCGGCCCTTGATCCCGGAACTGGCGACGACGTCGACCGGAGGGATCTGCTGGTCGCCGACGCCCCGGACGAGCTCCCACGCGAGCAGCCACCGCGCCAGCTGGGGGTCGATCTGGTCGATCTCCAGGCCGCACGCGAGGTCGATGTGGTGGAGGACGACCTCGGACAGCCGCGCCACGATCCACCACTGGGCTGGCACCCGCAGCCGCTCGGTGAGGACGGTGGGGGTCATGATCTCGGACGCCTCGAGGTCGTCGAAGGCGGCGTTGAGCCGACCGGCCGAGGTGTCGAGGTCGATCTGCAGGTCGAGGCCGGTGCGCCGGGAGCCCACCTCGATGTCCTCGTCGGCCTGGGAACGGGAGGCGTACAGCATCCGCGGACGCCCGTTGAGGAGCGCGTCGATCGCCCGGCACAGGGCCTCGGCGTTGCGCGCCACGTGGGTGGCGACGTGGGCGCGGGTCCAGCCGGCCAGCCGGCTCGGCTCCTGCCACTGGTCGTCGCCCAGCCGGATGGTGTCGCCGAGCAGCGCCTGGGTCGCCTCGCGCTTGCGTTCGCGCACGCGCGCGATCGCGTGCCGGTCGGGCAACAACTCTCGCAGCGGCTCGGTCATGGGGGCAACGCTAACGCCTCGGCGTTCGCAGCGTCGATGCGGCCGGGCGCCCCGGCGAGCGCCGCACAGCCTGCCAGGTGGGCGCCGTCCCCGGCCGGGGCGGACTGTCGGTGGAGCCACATAGCATGTGGGACGTGATGGACGATGTGAGCGACCGGCTTGTCGTGCGCGGTGCGCGGGAGCACAACCTGCGCAACGTGAGCCTCGAGCTGCCCCGCGACGCACTGATCGTGTTCACCGGACTGTCGGGGTCGGGCAAGAGTTCGCTCGCCTTCGACACGATCTTCGCCGAGGGACAGCGTCGCTACGTCGAGTCGCTGTCGGCCTACGCGCGGCAATTCCTGGGTCAGATGGACAAGCCCGACGTCGACTTCATCGAGGGCCTGTCTCCGGCTGTCTCCATCGACCAGAAGTCCACCAGCCGCAACCCGCGCTCGACCGTCGGGACGATCACCGAGGTGTACGACTACCTGCGCCTCATGTTCGCCCGCATCGGCGTGCCGCACTGTCCCGAGTGCGGGGCCGAGGTGAGCAGGCAGACGCCCCAGCAGATCGTCGACCGGCTGCTGGCCCTCGAGGAGGGCACGCGGTTCCAGGTGCTGGCCCCGGTCGTGCGCGGGCGCAAGGGGGAGTACCAGGAACTCTTCCGCGAACTGGCCACCGAGGGCCTCGCCCGGGTGCGGGTCGACGGCGAGGTCCACCCCCTCACCGCCCCGCCCACCCTCGACAAGCAGCGCAAGCACGACATCGACGTCGTGGTCGACCGCATCGCGGTGCGCCCCAGCGCGAAGCAGCGGCTCACCGACTCGATCGAGACGGCGCTCACCCTCGCCCAGGGCGTGGTCGGCATCGACTTCGTCGACCTCGACGCCGACGACCCGGGGCGCGAACGCAGGTTCTCCGAGAAGATGGCCTGCCCGAACGGTCACGACATCGCCATCGACGAGCTCGAACCCCGGCAGTTCTCCTTCAACGGCCCCTGGGGCGCGTGCCCGGCGTGCTCGGGCCTCGGCACGACAATGGAGGTCGACCCCGACCTCGTCGTGCCCGACCACTCGCTCAGCCTGGCCGAAGGCGCGATCCAGCCGTGGGCCAGCCCGCACGTCGCCGCCCACTTCGAGCACGTCTACGAGTCCCTCGCCGACGAGCACGGCTTCTCGGTGCACACACCGTGGCGCGACCTGTCGGCGTCCGTGCGCCAGCACCTGCTCCTCGGGGTCCGCAACCCCGTGCACGTGCAGTACCGCAACCGGTTCGGCCGGGTGCGCACCTTCACCCAGAAGTACGAGGGCATCCTTCCCTACGTCCGGCGCCGGCACGCCGAGGCCGAGAGCGACGCCGCCCGCGAGCGGTGGGGCGCGTACATGCGCGAGATCCCCTGCTCCACCTGCAAGGGCACCCGACTGCGCCCCGGTTCGCTCGCGGTCACGGTGAGCGGGCGCAACATCGCCGAGGTGTCCGACATGTCGATCGGCGAGGCGGCGGCGTTCCTCGGCGGCCTCGAGTTGAGCGCCCGCGACCGCCAGATCGCCGAGCGGGTGGTCAAGGAGATCAACGAGCGGCTGCGCTTCCTCCTCGACGTCGGGCTCGACTACCTCACCCTGTCGCGGGGGGCCGGCACGCTCTCGGGCGGCGAGGCCCAGCGCATCCGGCTCGCCACCCAGATCGGGTCGGGGCTGGTCGGCGTCCTGTACGTCCTCGACGAGCCGAGCATCGGCCTGCACCAGCGCGACAACCACCGCCTCATCGAGACCCTGATCCGGCTGCGCGACCTCGGCAACACGCTCATCGTCGTCGAGCACGACGAAGACACCATCCGGGTGGCCGACTGGGCGGTCGACATCGGCCCCGGGGCGGGCGAGCACGGGGGCCGGGTCGTCGTGTCCGGACCGGTCGACGAACTGCTCGCCAGCGAGGAGTCGCTCACCGGTGCCTACCTCAGCGGACGCCGCGAGATCGCGCTGCCGGCCGAGCGGCGTCCCGGCACCGGACGCGCGGTCACGGTGAAGGGGGCGCGCGAGCACAACCTGCGCAACGTCACCGTCGACTTCCCGCTCGGCCAGTTCATCGCGGTCACCGGCGTCAGCGGTTCGGGCAAGTCGTCGCTGGTCAACGGCATCCTCTACACGTCCCTCGCGAAGCGCATCTACGGGGCGAAGGCGGTGCCGGGCCGGCACGACTCGATCGTGGGGGCCGAGCAGATCGACAAGATCATCCACGTCGACCAGTCGCCGATCGGCCGCACCCCGCGCTCGAACCCGGCCACGTACACGGGGGTGTTCGACAAGATCCGCACGCTGTTCGCGCAGACGCCCGAGTCGAAGATCCGCGGCTACCAGCCCGGCCGGTTCTCGTTCAACATCAAGGGCGGCCGCTGCGAGAACTGCCTCGGCGACGGCACGATCAAGATCGAGATGAACTTCCTCCCCGACGTCTACGTGCCGTGC
>JAJYQH010000066.1 GCA_021794705.1 Actinomycetes bacterium
GATGGCCAGGGCGCAGCCGACGCCGGCGAGGACGCCGATCACGGCGGCACCGAGGGGGCTCACCGCCGCCGCCGACGGGGTGATCGCGACCAGCCCGGCGACCACCCCGGACGCCGCCCCCAGGGATGTCGCATGCCCGTCGCGGATCCGCTCGGTGAGCAGCCAGGCGAGCATCGCGAGGCAGGGGGCGATCATGGTGTTGATCCAGGCGAGGGCCGCGGTCATGGTGGCACCGAGCGCCGACCCGGCGTTGAACCCGAACCAGCCGAACCACAGCAGGCCGGCGCCGATCATCACGAGGGTGAGGTTGTGCGGGCGCATCGGCTTCTGCCGGAACCCCAGGCGCGGGCCGAGGACGAGGGCGAGAGCGAGGCCGGCCGTGCCGGTGTTGATCTCGATGGCGGTGCCGCCGGCGAAGTCGATGGCGTGCAGTCGGTTGACGATCCACCCGCCGTGGGCGGCGGCGAGGCCGTTCACCGCGAACACCCAGTGGGCCACCGGGAAGTAGACGAGGGTGGCCCAGACCACGCTGAAAACGGTCCAGGAGGAGAACTTCATCCGGTCGGCCACCGCGCCGGACACCAGGGCGGCGGCGATCATCGCGAACCCGGCCTGGAAGCCGACGAAGGCGAGGGCGGGAATGTTGTGGGCGCCGTCGCCGGTGGGGTCGATGGTGGCGGTGAGCAGCCCGCGGAGCCCGAAGTACTGGAACGGGTTGCCGACGAGGCCCCCGATCGAGTTGCCGAACGACTCCGAGTAGCCGTACAGCACCCAGACCGCCCCGACCGTGCCCATCGAGATGATCGACATCATCATCATGTTGAGGACGCCGAAGGCCCGGACCATCCCTCCGTAGAAGAACGCGAGGGCCGGTGTCATCATCAGCACCAGGGCTGCGCACACCAGCACCCAGGCGGTGTCCGCCGGATTGATACTGAGGGCCGTCATGGTCGGCAATGCTGCCCGGCGGCCATTACGCGCATGTTGGTGCCGCGTTACGGCCGTGTTACGCGCGCCGGGAGCCGGCCGGACGGGTTAGTCCCGATCCGGCCGGCCCGAGGACCGGCGTCCTGCTAGATCGCCTCGTCACCCCGCTCGCCGGTGCGGATCCGCACCACGTCGTCGACGGGAACGGTCCAGACCTTGCCGTCGCCGATCTGCCCGGTGCGGGCGGTGCGGACGATCACCTCCACGATGCCGTCGGCGAGGTCGTCGCTGGTGAGCACCTCGAGCTTGACCTTGGCGATGAAGTCGATGGTGTACTCGGCGCCCCGGTAGACCTCGGTGTGGCCCTTCTGGCGGGCGTACCCGCTGACCTCGGTGACGGTGATGCCGGCGATGCCGTGCTGGGCGAGTGCGACCTGGACGTCGTTGAGCACCATCGGCTGGATGACGGCGGTGATGAGCTTCACGAGTGGACCTCTTCCTTGGATCCCGGGACCACCACGGTGGAGTGCACGCGCTGGTAGTTGGTGTAGCGGACGTTGGACAAGTCATAGCCGATCTCGGCGTGTTCGTTGATGTCGGCGCCGCTGAGCTCGGCCGACGACGTGAGCCGGAGGCCCATGATCGCCTTGAGCACGAGGGCGATGACGTAGGTGACGACGAACGAGTAGATCAGCACGGCGAAGGCCGCGATCGCCTGGCGCCCCAACTGCATGAACCCGCCGCCGTAGAAGACGCCGTCGTTGGTGGCGAGGAAGCCGATGGCCAGGGTCCCGATGAGGCCGCCGACGAGGTGGACGCCGACGACGTCGAGCGCGTCGTCGAAGCCGAACTTGAACTTGAGGCCGATGGCCAGGGCGCAGCCCGCGCCGGCGAGGATGCCGACGACGATCGCGCCGACCGGGCTCACCGAGGCGCAGGCCGGGGTGATGGCCACGAGGCCGGCGACGATCCCGGACGCCGCCCCGAGTGAGGTCGCGTGCCCGTCCCGGATCCGCTCCGTCACCAGCCAGGCCAGCATGGCCGCGCAGGTGGCGACCATGGTGTTGACCCAGGCGAGGGCCGCCGTGGGGGTGGCACCGAGGGCGGAGCCGGCGTTGAAGCCGAACCAGCCGAACCACAGCAGCCCGGCGCCCAGCATGACGAGGGTGAGGTTGTGCGGGCGCATCGGCCGCTGCCCGAAGCCGAGCCGGGGCCCGAGGACGAGGGCGAGGGCGAGGCCGGCGGTGCCGGCGTTGATGTGGATCGCGGTGCCGCCGGCGAAGTCGTACGCCTTGACGGTGTTCGCGATCCAGCCGCCGTGGGCCGCCGCGACGCCGTCGAAGGCGAACACCCAGTGCGCGACCGGGAAGTACACGAGCGTGGCCCAGACGACGGTGAAGACCGTCCAGGTCGAGAACTTGATCCGGTCGGCGACGGCCCCGGACACGAGCGCGACCGCGATGATCGCGAACGCGGCCTGGAAGCCGACGAACACGAGCGCCGGGATGTCGTGCTTCCCGTCCCCGGTCGTGTCGATGGCCATGCCGTAGAGGTTCCGCATGCCGAAGTACTGGAAGGGGTTGCCGACCACGCCGCCGATCGAGTTGCCGAACGCTTCGGAGTAGCCGTAGAGGATCCACAGCACGCCGACGGTGCCCATCGAGATGATCGACATCATCATCATGTTGAGCACGCCGAATGCGCGGACCATGCCTCCGTAGAAGAAGGCGAGGGCGGGTGTCATGAGCAGCACGAGGGCTGCGGAGACCATGACCCAGGCGGTGTCGCCCGTGTTGATTTCAAGTGCCATCATGGTCGGGAATCCTGCCTGTGGGGCATTACATCGGGGCGCCTGCGGCGTTACGGACGTGTTAGCGATCGGCGTCTTCTGTTTCGGATTGGTTACGCTGGTAGCCGGTCCACCCGAAGGAGGCAGATGTTCTGCACGCGCTGCGGCTCGCCCGTGACCCCTGACGACCACGCCTGCCCGACCTGCGGAGGCAACCTCCTCCTGCCCGGTTCCGTGGGCGTCGACGACGAGACGCCGACGATGACCGGCGGCTCCGCCAGGTCGGCCGGTGGTGCGGCCGCGACCGCGGGAGGTGCGGACGTCCACGGTCCCGGCTCGACGCGGATCATGCCGGCGGTCGGAGGCCACGACGACCTGGACGCCACCCGGTTCAACCCCCGGGTGCCCGCCCAGGAGACTCCGCGGGCCCCGCGCCCGGCGACGAGCAACCTGCCCGACGACTGGTTCCGGTCGGGGGACTCCGCACCCCCGCCGAGGCCCGCCCCGTGGGCCGGCGCCCCCCAGCCCCCGCTCGTCGACCCGGCCCCCGGGCAGCCACCGGTGCCGACCCAGCGCCGGTACCACGAGCGCATGTCGGCGGGCGTGGTCGCGGCGCTCGCCCTCATTCCCGTGGTGGCGATCGCGATCCTCGTGTGGCAGCTGCTCCAGTGGGGCGGCGTCCGGTTCGTCAGCCCGCCGGCCCACACCGCAGCAGCGGGAGCCACACCGATCCCCTCCGGAGCGACCGAGCCCAGCGGGGCGACGTCGGCGGCACCGCAGGCGTCGTCGTCCAGCGCGCCCGCCAGTTCGGCGGCGTCCAGCGCGTCCTCCTCGGCCGCCGTGCCGGCCGGCGCCACCCAGTGCTCGGCCACGGTCTACGCCGGGCCCGACACGAGCTGCCCGTTCGCCCAGGCGGTCGCGGCCAAGATCCCGGGGCACCCGCACTCGGTGTTCGTGGTGACGGCCAAGAGCCCGGTGACCAAGAAGGACTACACGATGACCTGCACGAGCGGCACGCCGATCGTCTGCCGCGGGGGCGACAACGCCGCGGTCTACGTCACCGGCTGAGCGGCGCAGCCGCCGCGCCGCGCGTCAGCGGCGCTCCACGTGCACCAGCGAGGCGAGCGCGTAGGGCATCCGGCCCAGCGCGTCCCACGGTCCGTCGACGACGAACCTCGCCCAGGACGCCGGCGGGAAACGGCCCCAGATGTCCTCGGCCAGCCGTGGGCTGGCGCCCGACACCATCCGCGCGGCGAGGCCGGGCACGGTCGGTGAGTGCGCGACGACGAGCAGCGACGTGACGGCGTCCGCGGTGTCGGCGATGTGCTGCAGCAGGGTGTTGGTGCCGCACAGGTACAGGGCGTCGAGCGGTTCGACGACCGGGGCGCCGGGCAGGGCCAGGCAGGCGGTCGTCTCCCGGGTGCGCACGGCGGAGGAGCACAGCACGTGGGTGATGCCGAGGGTGGCGAACATCCGGCCGGCAGCGGCGGCCTCGGCCCGGCCCTCCGCGGTGAGGGGGCGGTCACGGTCGGCGACCGACAGGTCGGAGGCGGCCGTCGCGTGCCGCATCAGCACCAGCGAACGCATGCCCCGAGGCTACGAGCCCCGTGTTACAGCGGTGCGACAGCGACGAGCAGGTCGCGGTGGATGGACGCGTCGACCCGGTGGCCGAACTCGTCCCACGGCGAACCGTCGAGCACCTCGAGCCCGGCACCGGTGACGAGTGCCGCGGCGTCCTCGCGGGTGAGGCCGTACGTGTTCCACGACAGCCCGAGCGCCCCGCCGGGACGCAACTGGCCGGCCCAGACCGGGAGGGCCTCGCGCAGCAGCCCCGCAGGGGAGCGGTCGCGCTTGCCCGCGTGCCCGCTCACGTCGCTCTGCGACCCGTGGACGACGCCGTAGGGCGCGTCGGTGACGATCACGTCGAACTTCTTCTTCCCGAACAGCGCCGCCGACTGGCGGGTGTCGCCGGTGAACACGGTGAGCGCGAGCGGCGTCGGGAGCCTCAGTTCCGCGTCGAACCGGCGCCCCAGGGAGCGGCCCTCCCGGCGCACCGGGCTCACGGACGCCGTGTGCTTGAGGCGCTTCCGGCGCAGCCACGTGCGGAGGTACGCGGCCATCGCGTCGAACGCCTTCTCGTCGGCCTCCACGCCGTAGGCGTTGTGCCCCATCATCCAGGCCGTCTCGAGCGTCGTCCCGCGCCCCGACAGGGGGTCGAGGAGGTCGAGGGGCCCGGTGACCGGACGCCGCAGCGCCGCAACGGTCACGTTGACCAGCAGCCGGGTGAACTGCTCATTGGTCTTGCCCTGGTACTTCGGGATGGTCACGAGGTCGTCGTCGAGCACGTCGGGGTGGGGGAGTGCCACCGGACGCAGCAGCCCGTCGCCCTCCCGGGCGAACAGCCCGAGGGCCGCCGATTGTCCGGCCAGGCGGCGCAACAGGCCGGCGTCGAGGTCGTCGGCCTCGAAGCCGAGGTAGGCGAGCCCGGCGACGTCCTCGACCCGCTGGTCGCGGGTGCCGGGGCAGCTCACCTGCAGTTCGGCCCGCGCGAGCCGGTCGGATTCGCCGGCGTAGACCCGGTTCGCCGAGGGTGCGAGGAGCAGCAGGTAGTGAGTCACCGGCCCATGATCCCACGTGGTCCGGACGCCCCAGTGCGCGCG
>JAJYQH010000371.1 GCA_021794705.1 Actinomycetes bacterium
GCCGGCCCGCCCCGCCCTCGCCCCGACGGTCCGTCGGCTCTCGGCCGAGCCGGTCGCGGGCGAGGCCGCGGGCATCACCCGGGTCGTCGAGCACCACGACGACGGACCGGTCGTGCGCTGGCGGCGTCCGACCGCCGACGGGGTGGAGATCGTCGAGCACGACCACCGGCACCCCACCGAGCGGCTCGACTGGGGGCTGGCGCCCTCGTCGTGGCGCGCCTGGCTCGCACGCCCGCTCCTGGGCCCGGCCCCGCAGGGGGCCCGTCTGGGCACGTGGCACGCCTCGGTGGCGAGCCCCGCCGGCAACGAGCCCTGGGCCGAGCTCCTGTCCGCGGCGCTGGCCGTCTACGAGATCCACGAGGCCGTCACCGGGGCGGACATCCGGCCCACGAACCGCGACGCCGGGCGTCCGAGCCGCCCCTCGTGATTCGACCGTCGCGCCCCGGAGGGTAGGCTGGACAGTCACCGCAGCGAGGAAAGGTACATGGCTGCTCCGTCACCGTGGGATCCGACCGCACCATCCGTCTCAGAACCGTGGAACCGAGAACCAGTCGAACCGGCACCAGTCACCCCGGCGCACAGCGCCGGAGCGTCGAGCAAGGGAGACCTGCCATTGGGAGATCCGCTCGTGAGTGATCCGCAGCACCGTGAGCCGCTCGAGGAGCCCACCGCACCCGAACCGACGCCCTCGCCCGACCGGCTCGCCGAGGAGCCCACCGCACCCGAACCGACGCCCTCGCCCGACCGGCTCGCCGAGGAGCTCGCCGCCGAGCAGGCGCACGTCGACCGGGTGTACGCGCAGTTGCAGATCGACACGGCCGCCGCGCGCCAGGTCGAACTCGACGGCCGGTCGCGCTACCTCAGCGACCGCTCCGATTTCCTCCGCGAGGAGCACGGCACGGCCCTGTTCGAGCGCGACGCCTTCGCCTTCCAGGCCGCCAAGCGGCTCGCGAGCCTGGACGCCGAGCACGAGGGCCTGGTCTTCGGGCGGATCGACCTCACCGACGGCGAGGCCCGTCACATCGGCCGGCTCGGCGTCCGCGACGACGACTACGAGCCCCTGGTCATCGACTGGCGCGCCCCGGCCGCCGAGCCGTTCTACCGGGCGACGCCCACCCGCCCGCTCGACGTCATCCGCCGCCGCGTGCTGCGCACCCGCGGCGAGAGGGTGGTCGGCATCGAGGACGACCTCCTCGACGCGTCGCAGGAGACCGACCTCCCGATCATCGGCGAGGGAGCCCTCATGGCCGCCCTCTCCCGCGCCCGTGGCCCGCGGATGCGCGACATCGTCGCGACCATCCAGGCCGAGCAGGACGAGGCGATCCGCGCCCCCTACCAGGGGGTCACGATCATCACCGGCGGCCCCGGCACCGGCAAGACGGTGGTGGCCCTGCACCGGGCCGCCTACCTGCTGTACACCAACCGCAAGCGCCTCGAGAAGGGCGGCGTCCTCGTCGTCGGACCCTCGGCGCTGTTCATGAACTACATCGAACGCGTCCTCCCGAGCCTCGGCGAAGACTCGGTCACCCTGCGCTCGGTCGGGTCGCTGGCCACCGACACGCTGGGCTTCGCGGCCGAGCGCAACGACACTCCGGACGCCGCCGCGATCAAGGGCAGCTCCCGCATGCTCACCCTGCTGCGGCGCGTGGTCTCCGAACCCCTGGTCGACCTCGCCCAGCCCCTGCGCGTCACCATCAAGGGCGACGTCCTCATCCTCGACCAGACGCGGCTGCAACGCATCCGCCGTGACGTGCTCGCCGCCCACCAGCTCAACCGGGGCCGGGCGGCAGCCGAGCACGCCGTTCTCAACGCCCTGTGGCACCGCTACGGCGGCGGTGGCACCGCCGAGGTCGAGCTCACCCGCGACCAGTTCGACGACCTCGTCCAGAGCCAGGCGGGCTACCGGATGTTCTTCAACGCCTGGTGGCCGACGATCGCCCCCCGCCAGGCGCTCGCCCGGCTGGGCGACCGCGATCTGCTCGACAGCCTCGCCTCCGACCTGCTCACCGACCGCGAGCGCGACGTGCTGGCGTCCAGCTACGCGCACCTCGACCCCACGGTCTCCGACCGCCACGCCGGATCGCAGTTCACGGTGTCCGACATCGCCCTGCTCGACGAGCTCGCCGCCCTGCTCGGCTACGCCCCCGGCGACGAGGACGACGAGCCGGACGTGTTCATCGAGGGTGGCGACGTGCAGGAGCTGGTGACGATGGCCGACTGGCTGCGCGACGAGCGCTCCGGCTCCGACGACGAGGACGAGCCGGTCGACACCTTCGCCCACGTGCTCGTCGACGAGGCGCAGGACATCACGCCGATGCAGTGGCGGATGGTGCGTCGCCGCGGCCCCCAGGCGTCGTGGACGCTGGTCGGCGACCTCGCCCAGTCGTCGTGGCCCGACGTCAACGAGGCGAGCGCCGCGATCCGCGACCTCGTCGGTTCGGCGCCCTCGCGCAGCTTCGAACTGAGCACCAACTACCGCAGCCCGGCGGAGGTCTTCGACCTGGCCAGCCAGGTGATCCGACACGCCTTCCCCGAGGCCTCGCTGCCCCGCGCGGTTCGGCGCACAGGCATCGACCCCGACCTGCTCGAGGTCGCGCGCGACGCCTGGGTCGCCGAACTCGACGGCATCGTCCACGAGCTCGCGGACGCCGTCGAGGGCACGATCGGCATCATCACGCCCCCGAGCCTGCTGCCCCATGTCGACGACCTCACGGCGCTGGAGACTCTCGCCGGCAGGGCCCAGGTGCTCACCCCGCTGCAGAGCAAGGGACTGGAGTACGACGCGGTCGTCGTGGTGTCGCCCGACGACGTCGTGGCCGAGAGCAGCGGTGCCGAGCGCGTCCTCTACGTGGCGCTCACGAGGCCGACCCAGCGGCTCGTCACGGTCGACCTCGTCGACGTCACCACCGGCGACTCTCGAGCAGCCTGGCGAGAATCTCTCGGGTAGCCAGCGAGCGGTTCTGGGTGAAGAACTGCAGTCCGGGGGCGCCCCCCTGCAGAAGGTCGACGGCGAGCTCGCTGGCGATCTCGGCCCCCACCCGCCGCACGGCGTCCGGGTCGCCGGCCACCGCGTGCAGCCTGTCGCTCACGGACGCCGGCATGGCCGCCCCCGAGAGCTCGGCGAACTTCGTCACCTGGTTGACGCTGGTGACCGGCATGATGCCGGCGATGATCGGCACGTCGTAGCCCAGGGCGCGCATCCGCTCGACCAGGGCGAAGTAGTCGCCGGGGCGGAAGAACAGCTGGGTGATGGCGAACTCGGCCCCCGCGTCGACCTTGTCGGCGAGGATGCGGGCGTCCAGGTCGAGGTCGGCCGCCGAGGGGTGGGCCTCTGGGAAGGCCGCCACCCCGACGCAGAAGTCCCCGCGCGACTTGACCAGCTCGACGAGCTCGGTGGCGTTCGCCAGCCCCTGCGGGTGGCGTTCCCACGGCACCGTCGGGCCGCCGGGCATGTCGCCGCGGATCGCGAGGATGTGGGTGATGCCGGCCTCGGCGTAGGCGTCGATGGTCGCGCTGATCTCGTCGCGCGACTGCGCCGCGCAGGTGAGGTGGCCGATGGTGCGGAACGGGGTGGCGGCCATCGCCCTGGTCGCCGCGAGCGTTCGGGCACGGTTCGACCCGTTGGCGCCGTAGGTGACCGAGACGAAGTCGGGCCGCAGTGGCTCGAGGGCTGCCACCGAGCGCTGCAGCAGGTCGGAGCCGGCCTCGTCGCGCGGCGGGAAGAACTCGAACCCGAACACCGGCCCCCCGCCGTGGGCCCGACGATCGGCCAGCGTCGCGGCCAGGGTCACCCCGGCCGCGGCCGGGTCGAGGTGCGGAGCGGTGGCGAGCATGCGGTCAACCTTAGGGAGCGAACGGAGGCGCACTGAGCATAGGCTCGGATGGTGACCGCCGCCCCTCATCCGACCGCCGCCCCCGGTTTCGATGCCTCCGACCCCGCGAGCAGCGCGTTCCGGGACGCCGTCGCCTCGGCCATCAGCGGGTTCCTCGACGACCGGGCGAGCCAGCTCGCCGCGATCGGGCCAGAGCTCGATCCCGTGCTCGACATGGCCCGGCAGTTCACCGGCGGGGGCAAGCGGCTGCGGCCCGCCTTCTGCTACTGGGGCTACGCGGCCGTCGCCCACCAGCCCGACGACCCGGCCGCCCTCCTCCGCGCCTCCGCGAGCCTCGACCTGCTGCACGTGAGCGCGCTCGTCCACGACGACGTCATGGACTCCTCCGACACCCGGCGCGGGCTCCCCGCGGCCCATCGGCAGTTCGAGCAGCTCCACGACGAGATGGACGGCCTCGGTCACCACCTCACGTTCGGTCGGGCGGGGGCCATCCTGCTCGGCGACCTGCTCATCATGTGGAGCGCCCAGCTGCTGTCCGAGAGCGGCCTCGACGCCACCACCCTCGCCGCGGCCACGCCGCTCATCGACGCGATGCGCACCGAGGTCACCGCCGGTCAGTTCCTCGACATGCTCGCCCAGCACGCGCCGCTCAGCGGGGAGATTGTCGAGTCGCTCGCGCTGTCCGAGCGGGTGGTCGAGTTCAAGTCGGCGCGCTACACCGTTCAGCGCCCGGTGCAGTTCGGAGCGGCCCTGGCGGGGGGCACCGACGAGGTGGTCACCGGCCTGGCCGACTTCGGCTCCCCGCTCGGGCGCGCATTCCAGTTCCGCGACGACGTGCTGGGTGTCTTCGGGGACGAGTCGGTCACCGGCAAGCCGGCCGGCGACGACCTGCGCGAGGGCAAGCGGACGGTCCTCGTCGCCCACGCGCTCGCGGAGGCCGAGCCGCGGGAGGCGGCCGAACTGCAGTCGCTGCTCGGTAACGTCGATCTCGACGAGGCGCAGATCGGGCGGGCGCGGGAGATCATCACCGGCTCCGGAGCCCGGGAACGGGTCGAATCGATGATCGAGACCGGGCTCGAGACGGCGCTGGCCGCACTCGACCGGCTCCCGCTGCGCGCCGAGGGCCGGCTGGCTCTCCGCTCCCTCGCCGTGGCGGCCGTGCGGCGCGACTTCTGAGAGCCCCGGGCGGGGGCGCCGGGTCAGGCGCGAGGGTCGGGCTCCGCCGGGGGCCTGCGGAAGGTGGCGACCTCCTGGCCGCCGAGCACCCGCTCGGCGTACCCCGCGGACGCCGGATCGTCCTCCCACGCCCGCCGGAGCCGGTCGCTCAGGGCGCGGGCGGCGGCGCCGGGATCGTCGGCGCGGGTGATTGCGGCCGAGACCGCGACCCTCCTCGCACCGGCGTCCAGCACCCGGTCGAGGGTGTCGAGGTTCACCCCGCCGACGGCGAACCAGGGCCGGCTGTCGAGGGCGAACGGCGGCAGGGCCGAGGCGGCCTCCCGGACGAGGTCGAGGCCC
>JAJYQH010000263.1 GCA_021794705.1 Actinomycetes bacterium
CTGGTCGGCGAGCGGGTCACTGAGCGCGGACGCCGAGGCGCTGGTGGGCTCCGACGCGAAGGTGGCGAGCCTCACCTACGACCCGGCCGGGCTGTCCGCGGCCACGGTGGCCGCCCATCCCGAGCTCAAGGGGTACCTGGCGCTCAAGCTCGACAAGAAGACCGCGACGACCCAGGTGAAGAGCATCCTCACCGACCAGGTGGCGGTCGGGATGTTCGACAACCTCGGCTCGCTGCTCGACGCCACCGGGGTGCAGATCCCGATCGTGCTCGACAGCCTGTACGCCCGCGCGGCCTCCGATCGCCACCTCGGCGTCTCGTTCAGCGGCGGCCAGACGAGCTTCTCGGTGTGGGCGCCCACGGCCCAGCGGGTGACCCTGCTCACCTGGCCCGCCGGCTCGCCCGACGGCCCCGTCACGTCGGCCACCCGGACGCCGATGCGGCTCGACTCCACCACCGGCATCTGGACCGCCGCCGGGCACGGACTCGAGAACGTCCGCTACCTCTACGAGGTCAGGGTGTACGCCCCGACCGTGGCCAAGATGGTCACCAACGACGTCACCGACCCCTACTCGGACGCCCTGACCCTCGACTCCACCCGATCGGTGGCGGTGAACCTCGCCTCGCCGGCCTGGCAGCCGACCCAGTGGGTGAAGACCGCGTCGCCGAAGCTCGCCCAATCGGTCGACTCGACGATCTACGAGTTGCAGGTGCGCGACTTCAGCGCGGGCGACCCCAGCGTGCCGGCGTCCGACAGGGGCAGCTACATGGCCTTCGCCGACAACGGTGACGGCACGAAGCACCTCAAGGAGCTGGCCAAGGCCGGCCTCAACACCGTGCACCTGCTGCCGACCTTCGACATCGCCTCGATCGAGGAGGACAAGGCCAAGCAGCAGACGCCGCCGTGCGACCTGTCGTCGTACCCGCCCGACAGCCAGGAGCAGCAGGCCTGCATCGCCAAGATCCAGGACTCCGACGCCTACAACTGGGGCTACGACCCGCTGCACTACATGGCCCCCGAGGGGTCGTACGCGAACAGCAACGCGGCCGCCGACGGCGGCAACCGGATCGCCCAGTTCCGCACCATGGTCGGCGCGCTGCACGCCGACGGACTGCGGGTCGTGCTCGACCAGGTGTTCAACCACACGGCCGCCTCCGGTGAGGACCCGAAGTCGGTGCTCGACCAGGTGGTGCCCGGCTACTACCAGCGCGAGGATCCGCAGGGGAAGGTGTACACCTCGACCTGCTGCCAGGACACCGCCACAGAGCACGCCATGATGCAGAAGCTCATGGTCGACTCGGTGGTCACGTGGGCCAAGGAGTACAAGGTCGACGGGTTCCGCTTCGACCTCATGGGGCACGCGTCGGTGGCGAACATGAAGGCCGTGCGGGCGGCGCTCGACCAGCTCACGCTGAGCAAGGACGGCGTCGACGGCAAGTCCATCTACCTCTACGGCGAGGGCTGGAACTTTGGCGAGGTGGCGAACAACGCCCTGTTCACCCAGGCGACGCAGGGGCAGCTCGACGGCACCGGGATCGGGGCGTTCAACGACCGGCTCCGGGACGGCGTCCGCGGTGGCGGCCCCTTCGACAACGACCCGCTCAAGCAGGGCTTCGGCTCGGGTGAGGCCACCGACCCGAACGGCGATCCGAGCAACGCCGACGCGGCGAACAACCTCAAGCGCGACACCGACCTCGTCGAACTCGGCCTGGCCGGCAACCTCAAGTCGTTCACCTTCACCGACACGTCGGGCACGACGGTCAACGGCACCCAGGTCGACTACAACGGCTCACCGGCCGGCTTCGCCAGCCAGCCGTCGGAGAACGTCAACTACGTCGACGCGCACGACAACGAGACGATCTGGGACTCGCTCACCTACAAGTTGCCGCTCGCGACGTCGATGGCCGACCGCATCCGGATGAACACGATGTCGCTGGCCACGACGGTGCTGTCCCAGTCGCCGTCGTTCTGGGACGCCGGCGCCGACCTGTTGCGGTCCAAGAGCTTCGACCGCAACAGCTACAACTCCGGCGACTGGTTCAACCAGATCAGCTGGACCGGCGCCGACAACGGGTTCGGCCACGGCCTCCCGATGGCCGCCGACAACTCGTCGAAGTGGAGCTACCAGCAGCCGCTGCTCGCCAACCCGGCCCTCAAGCCGACTGCGGCCCAGGTGCAGGACGCGAGCGCCCAGGCCCAGGAACTGCTGAAGCTGCGGTTCTCGACCCCGCTGTTCCGGCTGGGTTCGGCGTCCCAGATCGCCGCGAAGGTGAGCTTCCCGGCCAACGGCACGTCGGCCGAGCAGCCGGGTGTCATCGTCATGCGGATCGATGACACCAAGGGCACGGACGCCGACCCGGCGCTCAACGGGCTGGTGGTCGTGTTCAACGCGACGCCCGACCAGGTCGTCGAGTCGGTGCCCGGGCTGAGCGGCAACTTCTCCCTCTCGCCGGTCGAGGCCAACGGGGCCGACCCGGTGGTGAAGGCGGCGAGCTACCACGACGGCACCTTCACCGTGCCCGCCCGCACCGTGGCGGTGTTCGTGCAGAAGTGACCCGGTGACGACGCACGGAGGCGGCGGGGACATCCCCGCCGCCTCCGTTCTCGTCCGGTGCCGTGCAGATCCCCTGCTACAGCTGACCGGCCCACATCGGGTTGGTCCGCAGCGCGGCCAGCACCGCCCAGCCGGAGGCTCCCACGTGCTGCACCTGGAAGTAGCCGAACCCGAAGCCGGTGTCGATGAGGCTGGACGCCGCCACGACCCCGCCGGTGACGGGGACGCCGCCGACGTGCTGTCCGGACCCCAGATGGGTGCGGGCGACCTCGACCTGCTGGAGGAGCAGGACGGCGCGGGCGCGGTCCTGAGGACGGGACCTGTCGTTGAGGGCACAGGCGAGCTGCGAGGTCCCCTCCAGCCACACGCCCTGCTGCGCCGCGGGGATGCCGTTGTAGCTGGCGGTGGTGGTCTTGCTCGCGGAGCTGAAGGTGACGCCCGAGACGGTGACGCCGGCGGGCAGCTGCGAGTGTGTCGCCCCGGAGGTGTCGGTGACCGCAAGCGCCGTCCGGGCCCAGTCGAGGGCGCCCGCGTAGCGGGGGTCGCGCATGGACAGCCAGCCCCACGTCTGCGGATCGAGGGGCAGGGGGTAGGGGTTGATGGTGTCGCCGTCGTTGGACCCGGTGTAGAAGTACCCGCCGTCGGGCTGCCACATCTCGTGGACGAGATCCTCCGCACGGTGCTGGGCCGCGGTCCAGCGCGGGTCGGGCGCGGCCGCGCGGAGCATGCGGAAGAAGGCGATGCAGTCGACGTTGTGCTCGGTGGAGACGTTGGGGACGATCTGGTCGGCGGCGTTGACGCCGAACCGGAACCCGCCGAGCGTCCCCGGGTTGGTGGCCCGGTCGATGATCCAGTCGCCGATCCGCTGGGCGCCGGTGAGGTAGCGGGTGTCCCCCGTCGCGTGGTGCAGGTGCAGCAACGCCATCCCCGGCCAGGCCATGTCGCCGACCGCGGTCCCCAGGAACCCGAACTGCCAGCCGACGTTGGCGAACCCGTCGGCCCGCACCAGGCCCCAGGGGTTGTACGACCCGTCGTAGAACGTGTACGGCCGCACGTTGTAGGCCTGGCGGAGCCGGCCGTCGTCGTAGTCGGGGTCGTGGTCCTGGGCGAACAGCAGGCCGTCGCCGATCCGCCGGGCCAGGGCGGTCCTCCTCCCGGCGAGCGCGGCGCACACGGCGACCGCGGAGTCGTAGACGAACGCCGTGGAGAACAGGCCCAGCTCGTCGGCGTAGCTCTGGGCCAGCGCCACGGCCCCCTCGGACGGGGTCATGGCGGTGATGAAGTCGAGGATCCCCTGGACGGGTGGCGCGGCGGCGGCACCGGGTGGCTGCGGAGCGGCCGAGGCGAGCGAGGGTGCGCCGGCGGTGGCGCCGAGCGCGGCAGCCCCCAGGAGGAGGGCCCGACGGGAGGTGCGGATCTGGATCATGCCTTCTACCCCTTCGTAGAGTGCGATGGTGGATGCGGTGCGGCAGAGGTGAGGTCTCGCGGGCAAGCCCGGGCCACCGGCCGCTGGAAGCAGACCCTACGCCTGGCCCTGACCACGTGGTGAGTTTTCCGATAACCGCCTGAGGGCCGCGGTGTCCGGCCTCGCCACAGCCCTCTCACAGCCGCCTCACGCGGCACCGAAAGTGGGCACGGTTAAGGTGAGCCCGTGGTTCTCCTGGCGATGCTCATTCTCGCCGTCGTCGTGTCGGACGGGTATCGACGCCGATGGCGCTGGGTCATCGCGCTCGCCCGCTGGTGGCGCGGCGTCCGCTCGCCCCTCTGGTCGTGGGTGCGCACCGCCCCGGTGACCAACGCCTACCTCGTGCTGCTCGTCTTCACCACCTGGCTGCTCCTCGCCACCAGTCCCCGCCTGCGGTCCGAGTTTCTCAAGGCGCAGAGCACCAATCTCCACCAGTTGAGCGTCAACCCGATCCCGGTGCTGTTGCGCAGCGCCTTCTACGTGACGCCGCTCGAGCTGGTCATCTGGCTGGTGACGTTCACCCTCGTGCTCGCGCCGCTCGAGCGCTGGGTCGGCTCCCTGCGGTGGCTGGTGGCGTTCTGGACCGGGCACATCGGAGCCACTCTGGTGACGGCCGCCGGCATCTGGTGGGCCATTCGCAGCGGGCAGGCGCCCCCCCACGTGGCCTTCATGATCGACGTCGGCGCGAGCTACGGGTTCGCGACGCTCCTCGGCCTCGCGAGCTACTGGTTCACCGGGCGCCTCCGGTGGGCGTGGTCCCTCGGCTTCCTCGCCATGTGGGTGACGAGTGTCGTCGTCGACCCCGAGATCACCCAGACGGGGCACCTCGTGGCGTATCTGCTCGGCCTGTCGCTCTACCCCCTGGTGCGCCGGCTGGCACCGCGGGCGCCGGTCATCCCGCCGGAGCTGCGGTCGCTACGCGCCGGCGGTCAGGCGCGGCGCGGGACCGGGCAGGCGACCTGACCCGACAGCCGGTAGACGAGCGAGACGACGAGAAGCACCAGACCGAGGACGCCCAGCCAGGGCTGCACCGGGGCGAAGTAGGAGAGGGCGCCGCTGTAGCCGAGGGCGAGCAGGGCGATCTTGTTGCAGACGGGGCAGCCGATGGCGAACCAGCCGGTCACCGTTCCCGCCATCCCCAACCAGGAGGCCCGCTCCCCCGCCGGTTCCTCGGCGGCGGGCATGGACGCGGCCGGCGTGCCGGCCCGCAGGTAGGTCGCGACCAACAAGCCGGTGAGCAGGGACGTCACGATCCACACCGGGTAACTCCAGCTGGTCGGCGGCACTTCCCGGCCGAAGACGGGGTTGG
>JAJYQH010000078.1 GCA_021794705.1 Actinomycetes bacterium
GCCCTCGGGACGCCGGGAGGCGTGGGTCGGCGCGTCGGGCACGTCGGCCGGGCGCAGGGCGTCGAACTCGCGGCGCAGGACGGGGGCGACCTCGGTGCCGAGCAGTTCGATCTGGTGCAGCACCTCCTTGAGCGGCAGGCCGGCGTGGTCGACGAGGAACAGCTGGCGCTGATAGTCGCCGACGTAGTCGCGGAAGCCGAGGGTGCGCTCGATCACCTGCTCGGGGGTGCCGACCGTGAGCGGGGTGGCCCGGGTGAACTCCTCGAGGCTGGGTCCACCGCCGTAGACCGGCGCCCGGTCGAAGTAGGGGCGGAACTGCCGGACGGCGTCCTGGCTCGTCTTCGCCATGAACACCTGGCCGCCGAGCCCGACGATCGCCTGGTCGGCGCGCCCGTGACCGTAGTGCTCGAAGCGGCGCCGGTAGAGCGCGACCATCTGCTGGGTGTGCTGCGGCGGCCAGAAGATGTGGTTCGAGAAGAACCCGTCGCCGTAGAAGGCGGCCTGCTCGGCGATCTCGGGACTGCGGATCGAGCCGTGCCACACGAACGGGGGGACGCCGTCGAGCGGGCGCGGGGTCGAGGTGAACGACTCGAGCGGGGTGCGGTGCTTGCCCGACCAGCTCACGTTCTCCTCGCGCCACAGCCGGTGCAGCAGCGCGTAGTTCTCCACCGCCAGGCCGATGCCGTCTCGGATGTCGCGACCGAACCACGGGTAGACCGGGCCGGTGTTGCCGCGGCCGAGCATGAGGTCGATCCGCCCGTCGCTGAGGTGCTGCAGGTAGGCGTAGTCCTCCGCGAGCCGAACGGGGTCGTTGGTGGTGATGAGCGTCGTGGCCGTGGTCAGCACCAGCCGCTTGGTGACCGCCGCGAGGTGGGCGAGCAGGATCGGCGGGTTGGCCGGCGCGACGAACGGCGGGTTGTGGTGCTCGCCGGTGGCGAAGACGTCGAGCCCCACCTCGTCGGCCAGCTTGGCCATCTCGACGGTGGCCTTGATCCGCTCGTGCTCGGTGGGCGTCCGGCCGGTCGTCGGGTCGGTCGTCACGTCGCCGACGGTGAAGATGCCGATCTGCATGATCTCCCCAATCTGTAGTTGACCATTCAACCAAAGATCGGGGCGGTCTATTCCGGCGTCACGAGTCGCCGACGGTGAGGGCCTCGGCCTCCACCTGCGAGTCGACCGGCTCGGCGCCGTGGCCCGGGGCCGCGTCCATCGCGTGGATGTCGCCGCGGGCCGTCCACAGCACGGCCATCGCGGCGAGCACGCCGAACGCGCCGACGTAGAACGGCAGGTGCACGGACGTCTCGCCGAGGCGGCCGGCCAGCCAGGGCGCGATCGCACCGCCCATGAACCGGACGAAGCTGTACGCCGACGACGCCACGCTCCGCTCGACCGGCGAGATCTTCATGACGGTCTCGGTGATGAGGGTGTTGTTGATGCCGAGGGCGGCGCCCGCGAGCACCGTGCAGGCGACGAGCACCCACCGGTCGGCGGTGAAGCGCCCCATCAGCGCGAGCAGCACCATGAACAGGGCGAGCGCGCCGACCAGTCCGACCGCGGTACCGACACGGCGCTGCACCCACGGCGCGACGAGCACCGACGAGACGGCGAGCAGCACGCCCCAGCCGAAGAACACCCAGCCCACGCCGTGGGCGTCCATGTTGAGGGGGAACGGGGTGAACGCGAGCAGGGTGAAGAAGCCGAAGTTGTAGAGGAAGGCGGTCATCCCGACGGTGAGCAGTCCGCGATGGCGCAGCGCCCGCAGCGGGGCCGAGATGGAGGTCGGGGCGCCGGTGGGCCGGGTGCCGGGCAGGGTGAGGGCCGTGGCCACGAGGGCGAGGGTCATGAGCGCGCTGACCCCGAAGAACGGGAAGCGCCACGACAGGGCGCCGAGGACGCCGCCGAGCAGCGGTCCCGCGGCGATACCGAGGCCCAGCGAGGCCTCGTAGAGGATGATCGCCTGGCTCACCGAACCGATCGCCGAGTTGACGATGGTGGCGAGGGCGGTGGCGATGAACAGGGCGTTGCCGAGGCCCCAGACGGCCCGGAAGGCGACGATCGCGGGGACGGAGTTCTGCGCCCCGGCGAACCCGGCCCCGACGATGATGACCGCCAGCCCGAGCAGCAGGGTGCGCTTGGCCCCGATCCGGCTCGAGACCCAGCCGGTGATGAGCATGGCGACGGCCATGACCGCGTTGTACGAGGTGAACAGCAGCGACACCTGCGACGGGGAGGCCCCGAGTTCGTCGGCGATCGGCTTGAGGATCGGGTCGACCAGGCCGATGCCCATGAAGGCGATGACGCAGGCGAAGGCGACCGACCAGACGGTGGCGGGTTGACGGGTGTGCACGCGGGTTCCTCTCGGGGAGCGGACGTGGGGTGGGGTTGGCGATGCGAAGGGGCCGGGACGCCGGTCAGGCGCTCCCGGCGGGTGGCTGGTCGATGAGCGCGGCGAGCAGCTCCTGGGCGCGTCGGATGGCGGCGAGGTCGTCGGCGTCCAGCCGGGCGAACGCCGGGGCGAGCATCTCCGCCCGGGCACTGCGCACCCGTCGGAGCAGGTCGCGGCCCTCGGGCGTCGTGGCGACCCGGTGCACCCGGGCGTCGGCGGTCCCGGCGGAGCGGCTCACCAGACCCGCGCTCTCGAGCCGGTTGACCTGGGCGGAGATGCCCGGCTGGCTCGTGTGGTCGGCCTCGGCGAGGTCGGTGATGCGGGCGGGCTCCAGTTCCTCGATGAGCGCCAGGAGCCGGATCTGGGCGGAGGGCAACTCCCACGGGGCGTGCATGCTGGCCCAGCGGTTGAGCCGGGCGACGGTGCGGAGCACGGTGTCGGCGAGGTCCTCGGGGGTCGTCACATCAGCTCATTATATAGCTTATTTATATTGTTCCCATCCGCTCGACCGCGCCCGCAGTCCCGCCCCGGTGTCCGCCCGGGTCGGTAGCCTGAGGAGCATGCTGGCGCACCTGTTCGGGCCACCCGACGAGTGGCCGTCGGCCGACCTCATCGCGTTCAGCGACGAGTTCGACACGCAGCTGGCCCTCGCCGCCTACCGGTCCGGCGTGTTCCCGATGCCCCTGCACCTCGGCGGGTTCGAGCAGCAGATGGGGTGGTGGTCGCCGGTGCACCGCGGCGTGCTGCCGCTCGACGGCGTCCGGGTCACCCGCAGCCTGCGGCAGTCGGCGAAGAGGTACCGCACCACCGTCGACGCGGCCTTCGACGAGGTGATCCGGCGCTGCGGAGACCCCCGGCGTCCGGGCGGGTGGATCGACCCGGCGATCGTCGACGTCTACACGGAGATGTTCCGCGCCGGGCTGGTGCACTCGGTCGAGACCTGGGACGCCGCCGGGCGGCTGGTCGGTGGCCTGTACGGGGTCTCGCTCAGCGGCATGTTCGCCGGCGAGTCGATGTTCCACGACGACGAGTTCGGGCGCGACGCGAGCAAGGTGGCGCTGCTGCGGCTCGCCGAGATCCTCCGCGACGGCCACGACCGGCTGCTCGACGTGCAGTGGCGCACCGGCCACCTCGCCAGCCTGGGCGCGATCGAGATCCCCAGGGACGTCTACCTGCGGCGGCTGGACGCCGCCCTCGGCCAGCCCCCGGTGCGCTGGCCGGGCCCCGACCCCCGCCCCGAGGAGGCGTGACATGCCCGAACTGCCCGAGGTCGAATCGCTCCGCACGTTCCTCGCGCCACGGCTCACCGGACGCACCATCGCCCGCGTCCACCTCGCAGCGTTCACCGCGCTCAAGACCGTCCGGCCGCCGCTGGAGGCGCTGCTCGGGCTGGAGATCGACGGCGTCCACCGGCACGGCAAGTACCTCGACATCGAGGCCCAGGGCCTGCACCTCGTCTTCCACCTCGCCCGGGCCGGCTGGCTGGTGTGGCGCGACCCGATGCCCGAGACGATCCCCCGGCCCGGCAAGGGCCCGCTCAGCCTGCGGCTGGTGCTCGACGACGGCGCCGGGTTCGACCTCACCGAGGCCGGCACCCAGCGCAAGCTCGCGGTGCACGTCGTCACCGACCCGCTCGAGATCGACCGCATCCGCACCCTCGGCCCCGACCCGCTGGCGTCCGGCTTCACCCCGGAGGTGCTCGACGGCATCCTCGATCGCGCCGGGCGCGCCCAGCTCAAGGGGGTGCTCCGCGACCAGCAGGTGATCGCCGGCATCGGCAACGCCTACAGCGACGAGATCCTGCACGCCGCCCGGCTCAGCCCGTACCAGCCGGCGTCCGGTCTCGATGCCGAGCGGCGCGCGGTGCTGTTCGAGGCGATCCGCTCCAGCCTCACCGAGGCGATCGCCCGCGCCGACGGGCTGGCCGCCAAGGACCTCAAGGACGACAAGCGCAGCAACCTGCAGGTGCACGGCCGCACCGGCCAGCCCTGCCCGGTGTGCGGGACGCCGATCGCCGAGGTGAGCTTCGCCGACTCCTCGTTGCAGTACTGCCCCACCTGCCAGACCGGCGGGCGCAAGCTCGCCGACCGGCGGCTGTCGCGGCTGCTCAAGTAGGCCGGCGGTGGCTCACCGCTCCGCGCGCGGCACCCAGGGTTGGTCGGCCGGTCCGGTGTACAGCTGGCGCGGACGGTAGATGCGGCCGGCGGCGTCGTCGTTGACTTCCTTCCAGTTCGCGATCCAGCCGGGTGTGCGCCCGATCGCGAACATCACGGTGAACATGTCGAGCGGGATGCCGAGGGCCCGCAGGATGATGCCCGAGTAGAAGTCGACGTTGGGGTAGAGCTTGCGCTCGACGAAGTAGTCGTCGGCGAGGGCCGCCTCCTCGAGCTCCTTGGCCAGCGGCAGCAGCGGGTCGGTGATGTGCATCGACTCGAGGAGGTCGTCGGCGGCCTTCTTGAGGATCTTCGCCCGCGGGTCGAAGTTGCGGTAGACCCGGTGGCCGAAGCCCATGAGCTTCACCCCGGAGTTCTTGTCCTTGACCTGGGCGATGATCCGGTCGACCGGCGTCCCGTCGGCCTGCATGCGCTGCAGCATGCGGATGACCTCCATGTTGGCGCCGCCGTGCAGCGGCCCCCACAGCGCCGAGACGCCTGCCGAACAGGCCGCGTAGAGGTTCGCCTTCGCCGAGGCGACCATGCGCACCGTCGAGGTCGAGCAGTTCTGCTCGTGGTCGGCGTGCAGCACGAAGAACAGGTTGAGGGCGCGGGACGCCTCGTGGCTCGGCTCGTAGTCGTTGTAGGGCACCGAGAACATCATGTGCAGCAGGTTCCGCACGTAGCTGAGGTCGGGACGCGGGTAGACGAGCGGCTCGCCGATCGACGCCTTGTAGGACGCCGCCGCGATCGAGCGGACGCGGCTCATCAACCGGGCGGCGGCGAG